>CAZNDR010000039.1:0-15070 GCA_964571835.1 uncultured Cytophagia bacterium
ATATTGTTTCGATCACGCTGGGAATAAAATCAACGGTTCAATTGTCAAATAGGCAAATTTTTATAAATTTAAAAAATAAATAAATTCAGGCAACATGCAAATATTAAAATAATAACCAACTTTGTGGAGGTCCAAAATGAAAAAATCAATCAACCTATACCATCTTCTTGCCTTGGCTTTTTTCTTCTTATTCAGTTTGAGCGACAATCTTTTTGCCCAACGACCAGCTCTGGGCGATCAGAATCGCCGCGTTTTTGCCCAGCAGCCAGGCGGTTTTTGGTCGAAGTTGACCGATGAACAAAAACAAACATTGCGCCAAAAAATTGATAAGCTCCGAGATCAAGGCGCTAGGCGTAAGGAAATTCATGCTGCAGTTATTGAATTGCTTACAAGATGGGGCATTCAACCGCTGGAACACCCTGGCGAAGGCATGCGAAGAGGACCCCGGGCAAGAGATGAAAATGATATCTTTGTCCAATTGACCAAAGAGCAGCGCCAGGCGCTTCACGACAAAATTGCTGAGCTCCGAGAACAGCTTTGCACACCCGATGAGATTCACCAAGCAATTAAGGAGCTGTTGCGGAGTTGGGGTTACACTGTACCAGAAAATTTTGATGAACTAGGTCACGGACGTTTTGGTCCGCAGAGGAATCCATTATTTGATCAATTATCAGAAGAACAACGGCAAGCCATAAAAAGCAAAATTGAGGCATTGCACAGCCAGAATGCTACTCGGGAAGAAATTGCAGCGGCGGTGGCTGATCTGCTTCAATCCTGGGGTATCACTGTGCCTGATGATTTTGCTGAAAAATTTGGCAGATTCCCCCGTCCAGGTCATGAAATATTTGCCCAGTTGACTGAGGAACAAAGAAAAGAGGTTCACGACAAAATTCAAGAATTGCGCAGTCAGGGAAAAAGCCAGGAAGAAACTGCAGCGCTTGTCGCTGAAATGTTGACAAATTGGGGAGTTGATGTGCCGGATGGTTTCATAGAAAATTTTAGCGCTCAAAGACGAGGCATGTTTTTGCTGCATATCTGGTCTCAATTGACCGAAGAACAAAAACAGGCAATCAAAGATAAAAGAGAAGAAATGAAAAATGCCGGCGCCACAAGCCAGGAAATCCGTGAAGCCATCCGGAAAATGCTAAAAGAATTCGGTTTTGATCTACCTGACAGAAGACAGCGACCTGATCTTGACCGGACTGGCAATGGAAATGAAGAACAGGGAAAAACTGATAGCCGCCAGACTATTCAAGCAAGAAATTTTCCCAATCCCTTTAATCCAGAAACGACTATTCACTACACTTTGCCAAATCCTGAATTTGTCACATTAAAGTTTTACAACCTGCAGGGACAGTTAATCAGAACACTGGTGAATGAACAACAGGCAGCAGGCGATTATTCCGTGATTTGGGACGGCACAAATGATGCTGGTGAAAAGGCGGTATCCGGCATGTACTTCTATCACCTGAACGTCGGTAAAGAAACAATTTCGGAAAAGATGTTATTGATGAGATGAGGTGAATCAATTTTAAGAAGGAAAGGAACGACTAATATTTTTGCTCATTCTTTTGTTTCAATGTCTGTTCATAAATAAATATCAAAAACAAGCATACATTTTTTTCCCTTTTGTTTGCAGAGATATTTAACTCATTAACAAGGTAAAAGTCTGCTCGACCACTCCTTTCCTTAAAAGGTGAGCAATCAATTATTGATTGCCCACCTTTTTTAATCAATAAATTTCAGTGCACGTTATCTTTTCAACGGATAAATCTTATCCATCTTATTTTGCCAGCGAAAAGCCTGCTGCAGAGGAGTAACAATAGGCGCGGCAGTTCGACCGGCAAAGTGCAGTTTGAGAACGAGCATGTTGAAATCGTTCATTTTTAATGTGTCGATTACTGATTCGTTCACTTTGACAGGAAATTTTTCCGCTAATTCGATTAGATAATTGTCAATCGTTCTGATTCTTTTTTCCGCTAAGGCATCTCCCTTCACATCATCCTGCACCTGTTCAAAAGGCAAAACACCGGCTGCTCGTTTGTCCAATACCTTAAATACTGAATATTGATTTTTTTCTGTTTTCACCGGCCCAGCAATTTCTCCGATAGCTATCTGCCAGGCGACCTGGCCAATTTTGCCCAACGCGCCCGGTGTAAAATAGCCCATTCTACCATCGGTTTTTAAGCTGATTTCCCGTTTATTGTATCGTCGCGCCAAAGCTCCCATATCTTCGCCTTTTTTCAGCCTATCAAAAATCTGCTGAGCTAATTCTTTTTCATCCACTAAAATTTCTTGCAGTTTTATCAAATCAGGCCCTACATAATTTTCTTGATGCTTTTCATAATAAAATTCAATTTCTGCCTCGGATACTGCAACCGTATCGATTAGCTGCTGCCTTATCATTTGTCCTAAATAGGAATCTTCCCACATTTTTTTCTGATAATAGACATAGTACGATTTTTCCAATCCTGCTTGGTACCCCTTTTTCGCCAGTGATTCAAATTCAGCCATTCGGCGCACGACAAGATGCAAACTATTCCTGAAGGACTGTTGTGATTCCTTATTCAATTTATAAGGACCCAGACTAAGCATTTTGATAAAATCACCAACTGTCCATGTCGAACCATCGCTAAAGCGGGCAAAGGTGTCATTTAGGTGCTCAGCAAAATCTTCGGTTTTTAATGAATCGAAAGAAAATTCCGACGGCGCATTTTCTGAAATTGTATAGTTCTCTTTGATTCCATACATTTTCTCCAGCTCAGAGGCAACCTGATTGAACACCTGATGCGAAACGCGAACTTGTTTATCACTCATCAGCGAGTTTAAATATTGTGCGTACAATTCTGTCCGCTTGCGTTGAGTTATTTTTTTTCTAATAGCTGGCGCTTGATTGATAAAATCAGCCTCAGTCACAAAAACAGCGCTGGTTCGATTGGCCAATTTAAGCAGGTAATATCTGCCTTCGACAAAAATCGGTGTTGAGACTTCATTCCATTGGAGCGAGTAAGCGGCATCTTCCAGCTTCGGATGTGCCTCTCCCCATTTTAGGTGAATCGACAAAACAGAATCCGCTGAAATAAAAGAGTCTGTCCGAAATTCCCGTTTCACCTGATCCATAGATTTGCCGGCATCAATTTCCTTTTTTGCTTGTATGGCTTGTTTTAGAGAATCGAAAGTCAGCACTTTTAAATCGAGCGTGACCTGAGAACGAAAAAATCCTTCTTTCACTTCTTCTGGCTTAATGGAAATTTTCGAACCGATTTCCGCATCAAGCAATTTTTCAACCAGTGCTTCCTTTTCCATTTGCTCGGCATAAGCCAAAAATTTATCGCTCTGATCTAGACCTTGCTGTCGTGCGACATGGACCAGCAGTTTTTCACCAATAAGGGAAACAAGCAGATTTCTCTTATTGCGTTCGACATCGGTTGAATGATTAACTTGAGGTGTCAATTCAAACCGATCGCGAAATTCTGATAACGGAATGGTTGTTTTGCCTGCGCTGGCGATGATGGGCTCAGGTTGTTTTTTTGAACAGGCAACAATAAATAATATCATTGATAAAAAAATGCATCTCTTCATCGGTTAATTTTTTCTCACAGCAATTTATTAAATAAGAAAAGCCCCAAAGGGGCAATTATCTATTTCACCGACATTAACAGAATAGCCACCAAGACACAAAAGACTACCAAGGGAAAAACTAATCTATTTAATCAAATGGTAACATTAATTAAATCAGTGATAATCTTTTCTTCGAGCCTTGATGAGTGCGTGGCAATAAAATTTTTAAAAATTCATCTTTTTAATAATGGTTATTTTCTAGAACACTCAATTATCAAAACCGAATAGCAAAAGTAAACCGCTGCACATTTTCCAAAATGCCAAAATCGCCATAGGCATAATCTAAGTTCAGCGACACATTACCTAATAACTTGTACGCCAAGCCAGCGCCTGCTGTCAGCCCTTCTTCGCTATCTTTCATGAACAGATTTTTGTAACCAGCCCTTAGAAAAACAAAATTCCTGATTGCATATTCGGTGCCAACATTCAAATATTCGGTATTGTCGTTGGGATGCATGGCGTCCAGCGCCACAGTCCAGCGGTAATTATAATTATTGATTACATTCATGGCCACGCCGAAACGGAAGATGAGCGGCAGCGACCATTTATCAGTTTTCATATTGCCTACTATTTTGCTGTTATTGCCTTCTTTATCTGGCGCCACATCGACTGGCACTTGGGTATCGCTGCCAGTAAGCTGCATTTTATTGCCGAAATTGCAAATGCTCATGCCGATGGTCATCCCGTTAAATTGGGTTCTGAATAGCGTGCCAATATCGATAGCAAAACTGGAGGCAGATTCATGCCATAATTTTTGATTGATATATTTCGTCGTAAAGCCGATGGAAAAGCGATCCGTCAGTGTTCGAGCATAGGAGGCGCCGATAGCAAAGTCGCTGGCGCCAAATTTTTCGCCAGTGCCTTCAGGATAGGTTACGGTCCGCACCTCCATTTCGCCCATGGTAAGAGCAGTGAAACTCAAGCCAATGTTTCCGGTTCGACCAAGCGACAGCACCGCGCCGGCATAGTCAAAGCTGATGTCAGCTAACCAGTCGGTATGATTGAGTGTAACTTCGCCAGCGCCAGTGAGACCAGCTAATCCAGCCGGATTCCAGAAAAGCGCTGTGGCATCATTGGCAACAGCCGCGAAGGCACCTCCCATAGCAATGGCGCGAGCGCCCACTTCGATTGAC
This sequence comes from uncultured Cytophagia bacterium, assembly GCA_964571835.1. Classification (GTDB taxonomy): domain Bacteria; phylum Zhuqueibacterota; class Zhuqueibacteria; order Thermofontimicrobiales; family Thermofontimicrobiaceae; genus CAZNDR01. The sequence continues at coordinate 4,755 of CAZNDR010000039.1, forward strand.
AGGAACGGCGCGGCGGTAGTACCAGCTTTTGAGACATCTTTGATAAACTGCGCTGTTGATGGCGCATTCAAAATCAGGGCTATAATGAATAAGAAAGCAGTATTTTTCTTCATTGCCAATCTCCTCGCTATTTAATCACGGCAAATTTTCCAAGGTAATTGTTATTGCTCGGTGTGCTCACATGAAAAAGGTAAACGCCATAAGCGATTTCCATCCCGTCTTTTGACAACATATTCCACGATTCGGAACCATCAACTATCGGGCTATCATGCTCCAGAGTGTTGACCAGATAGCCGCGAATAGTAAAAATCCTAATAGTGCATTTCTGCGGTAGGTGGATGAAATTAATTTTGCGAATGCCTCTGCCAGTGGAGTAAAAATGTTGTGGTTCCCAGGAGGCTGTTACCACGTATGGATTAGGAACAACTGCGATATTCTTTAAGGTATTCTTATCTTGAGCAATTTCCTTGTCGACATAAGGTGCTTTGGCAGTAAACTTGAATTTGTCAGCTCGATTAAAAGGCTTATCCACTGCCAAATAAAAAATATCGCCGGCTTTTGGAGGTCGCTTCTCAACCACTATCGTATCAATCGGTATCCTGATGACCTCGCCTTCTTTATCTTTTACTTGATAGCCATATTGATTGATGGAATCGCGCATGACAATTACATCACGTGGTGCACGGAAGCGCACCTGCCAAGTGCCGCGCATTCGGTTATTGACATAAACAACGGGCGTCAGATAATCTTGATCAGATAGCTTTGAGTTGTTATCGGTATCAAAAAAAACGAAATCAGTCGTGTCACCAGTGGTAATATTAAAAACGCGGAAGTTGGCCCATTTGCCATTTTTTGCTTTGACGACAATAGTATCATAAATGACCACATGATAATCATAAGGCACCATGACACCCATGTTAGCGTATAGACCCACTTCGAAATCATAATTGGTGTCGGTCTGATATTTTTCCGGGATAACGTCATTCTCACCAATAAAATTATATTGCGCCAGGTAAAACTGATGTTCGTCTTGTTGCAGCCACTGGCTTCGTTCTTGATTGGCCAACAGCGGATCATTTTTGATTTTTACACTCAAGCCATCAAAATACTCGTTTCTGTCTTCGCCCCGAATAAATGGGCTATTGTAGATCGGGAAATATCGAAAGCTCACTTCGGCATAATATTTATTGCTGCCGCTGCTGATCGGCAAGGCTCCGCCTGGCAGAGCTCTGAAATTGCCCACTTCAAAGCCTACCTCATAATCAATGCCGATCTGATACTCTTTTCCTTCACCGACGACTTTAACAGTTGTTGATGAGGGAACTATATTTTTTCGCTTTAACAGCACGAACTCAGTGTCAATTTTTACTGTTTCGGTATAAACCGTCAGGTCTTTTATCGAAAAACTTGTGTCAATGACTTGGTCATGTTCATTTTCCACCACTGCACTATCGTCGAAGGATATCTCGTATTCTGCGCCATCGATAATTTTGATAGGATCAATCGGAGCAATAGAAATTTTGCCGGTGCCATCGCCTTCAATTCGTTGCACAAGTCCGTTATCTCGATCTAATGTCGGTGGAGCGATATAACCTGCGGCCGGTGCATTAGGAACGACCATAACCGTATTCGGAGCTAACAAGGTAACCACGCCTGATGCATCAAATTGGATTTTCTTTTCACAAATAGCTGGTGCTTTAGCCTGCAAACTGTCCAACTCAGTGAGCCCTCGCTGAAAGAAATCATCATAATAGCCTTTATCATATGAGCAGACGGCATAATAATAGGTCTGACCGTTTTCCACCAGCCCAGCCCAGGTTTGACCGGAGTCAACAAAAGTATATTGCAGTCCGGTATCACTTCCCATATTCATCTGATAGCCATCTCTGCCCACTGGATGCGGCCCGGTCAAACCATCGATCAGATCGAACTGGGCAATTGGTTTATTAAAAGATTTGTTGCCATACGCATCGGTGCCGATATAACTTTCTAAAAAGCCGGGATCGGTGGCGCGATAAATGAGATACCCTTCAAAATCATAGCCATAAATCGGATCACGTGATTTTTCAGCATTTTTTGTCCAGTACAAAGTGACCCGTTGATCGCCAGCAACGGCAGTGACAATTGGCTTTAAAGGAACAGCGGCGAAATTGTAATCATGATCATAAATTTGTTGCATGGTCAAGCCATTACGCACCAGGTCGTCGCGGTCAACACCCATCACCATGCTGATGGCAAATTTGCGGCGCGAATTTTTATCAGGGTAAGGCGGCAGCTTAAAATAACCCGATCCGTAATGCATGACAATATCCACTTCATTGGCTGGTTTGCCAAAGCTGCCAGGAATAGTCTGCTTCCACATTTCTTCATCTTCGCCGATCCAGATATCAGTCTGCCAGGCAGCACTTTTAAAACTGGTCAGTCCGATCTGATCCGACTCATCGTTGTCAGTGTATTCAAAATTTGGTTCACCGCGATCTGGCACACCATTGCCCTCAGTACCATCAGCATCAGGACCAGGGTAATCGGGATATTCAGGACCGACGCCATCAGCGCCAATGTCATCCATGGCGACATCCCAGTCAAAGTCATTGTCGATGCCATCTTCTTGACTTTCATCATAAGGATGGCCAGCAGCGCCGATCAGACGATCGCCATCGTCATCTTCATTGTTCAATGGATCGCCGGGAGATTCTAAAAATTTCCAGCCGAAATAAGCGGTATTAAATCCCCCATCGGCTGAAGACCAGCCATCCTTGCTCCATACGTAAACGATATCCTGATCCTTATTAAATTCGGAAAGGTTATCTTGATTATTAGGTGATCCTTCGCCAATGTCAGGATCGCCGTACATGCCAAAGATGGTTCTGTCATAAGTTGTCTTGCCAAAATTATTGATCCAATAAGTGAAAATAATGATGTCTTCCGCTGCTGGATCTGCCCACTGATAGCCTCGCACTTCTACATCAGTCGCTAAGCCGCGCTTTGAAGAATCATTGGGATCAGGATAAAATTTAAATTCGTCATTGATATAATCATTCATCCGAAAATACGACTCCTGCGTCGCTCGGTTATAAATGCCATATTGCCCATTCCAAAAAGGGATCCCTGTCCTTTTATCCACCCGGTCGGGTCGATCAGGCCAAATCCAGGGCCAGCTATCAGGCTTGCCGTCGTCATCTTCGGAGCCCATCGTGGCAGAGATTCCATCCGGGCCATCATTGTCCTCGGATCCCAAACCATCATACATGGCGATGTAATCCTGATTTTCGTCGGCATAACCGGGTATCGGTTCAAAACCATACTGATACTCATTTCCAGGCGCCATGTCCGCATCGCCGGTATAGCCCTGTCCATCGCTGAAAATATGTCGTCGCTGACCATAGGAATCCCAGACCTCAGCGCCAATAAACGGCGTAAAACAGGCGAAATAGCTATGACCAGATCCTTTGGGGAAAATACCTGATTGTAGTCGACTGCCTTCCCACCAGTTCCCAATGCCACCGTAATTATAAAAGATCGTTAAGATATTATTTCCGTCATGTATGCCTTCCTTTCTATGTTCATGACCTTTAATCTTTTTAACAGAGACCACCGGTTTTGACTTATTGCCACCGGCATAAAGGTTGAAGTTGACGATCAATAGGGCGGTTAAAGCTAATCCTATTGTTTTTTTATAAACTGACATTAATACCTCCGTTGATCTGCTTAACCTAATACGTTTCGTTAGTAATGAGACGCTTTAATTAGATGCCTGCTGGAAAACCACCCTCTGATTTAAGTTATTACGAAACTTGCGGGAGGCTATTTCTGGACAAACATCTAATTAAATGAAATCGCTAAACCCAGTCGTACACTCCGTGGCGCTGAGTAATAATATGGTCGGGTAAAATATTCAGCAATGCTATTGGGACCTGGCTGTTCCGTGGCTCTCAACTGCAACAGTGAGTACTCGGCGCTGCCTGTATCCGAGTAAACATATCTTTCATTCCGTCTATCCAATAGATTATAAACATTACAAAACAACGAAAGTCGCCAGTTTCCATAAACAACATCCTTGTGCATCCTTAAATCAATGTTGAAATTGGCTGGCTTTCTGCCGCTGTTTTCAAAAACAGTTTGCAAATTGGCAAAGCCTTGAATGCCGGCTTGTGTCGGCGTATAGGGCAAGCCGCTGCCATATTGAGCCACAAAGCTGATCCCCCAGTTTTGTGGCTTGGAAATAGTTAAGGACATATTAATGGTATGAGTCTGATCCCAATCCAGATAAATCAATTGCTTTTCCGGGTCCCGCTCATTTAGTTTATCGTAATAAGCGGTATTGGGATCGGAAGCATTTCCTTCAGCGACCGAGTAGGTATAATCTAACGAACCAGAAATATAATTTGAATATCGCTTTTTCAAGGCTACCGTTATTCCCCGAACATTTCCATAATCTCTATTAGTATATAGCGCATAAAAATCCTGACTATAGGTTTTAAAAATCTCCGTTCCTAATAGATTTCTAATATCTTTGTAAAAACCAGTGATATCGATGGCGATATTTTCGGCAATTTGTTGCTGCAACCCAATTTCATAGCTAATGGTTTTTTGTGGCTTTAGATCCGCATTGCCCATTAAGCTGCCACTCGAACCAAGCGTGACTTCGAATTCGGGATTAGTATAAAGATAGCTGTAATTGGGAATCTGCAAGAAATAGCCATAAGAAATGTGAATGACGCCACGATCAGTTATGGGATAAGCAATGCCAATTCTGGGGCTGAGTTGATATTTGGGCGTTGTCGGCTCGAACCATTTCATGCTGCCTTTGGTGATTTCCGCTTGAGTCAGCGTATCCAACAAGGTCACATTGTCCAGATATTTTGCCTCCTCCCTTTTTTCACTATCCAATACCAAAAGCCGAATTCTATCATGTTTGGCGCCCATTGGATCTCCAGTATTGGGATCGATGATGGTGTGGTCACCGCTCACCGGGTCAATCCGAATCGGCACTTTAACTCGAAACCTTCCTGCATCGGTAACTGCATTCAAAATTTCATACTTATACGGCTTCCATAAATTCGGATCACGTTCATCGGTCAAAATTTGGCTATTAGGATCAAAGTATTCAAAGCGAAGTCCTACATTTACAATCATATCTTTGAGTTCAATTTTGTCCTGGACATAGCAGGCAAAATCAGACGGGTAGTTGGTGTATCGATCGTGGGAAAGCATGGTTTCATCAGGGATGACTGGCTGCCAATTGGTTGATTGATCGACCAATAAACTATAGGTATTCAAAAATAGCTTATTCCAACGATATTCAATCCCAGCTTTGACTTGATGGACTTTGTTCACTTGGCTGGTCAATTCCCATTTAAAAATATTGGTGAGCGTGCTGCGATCATATTGTCCCATACTGACACCGCCCATATAAAATTGATACGCTCGAGACCGATCAAAACGTTTGGGATCAACATAGCGCGAATCGTAAGGATTTTCATAAACATACGATTGGCCATGATTATAAAAATAGGAGTATTTAAAAGTGTAAAATGTCATCGGATTAAGCGTGTGAGTCCAGGTTAAAATCTGGTTCATGGCATTTTTATAACTGGTTGGCGTCCCATCGGGATTATATTTAAAATCGTGTGAATATGATTTTGAGCGATCTCTTTCCAATAGGGCATTATAGGTCAATTTCATCTTAGGATTAAAATTATAAGCTAATTTGAGTTGACCGGTGGTGCTTAAGTATTTATCCATTGCGACAAATTCTCCGCTGCCGGTTTCGTTCAAAATCCACTCGGCTTTGTCTTCGCTGGGATACGAATTGGAATCGCTGGGACTGTACCTTCTGATGCCATACAGGTAACCATCTGAGCTGTATTGCCTTCCTGAAGCAAAAAAAGTCAATTTATTATTGGCAAACGGCAGCGGCCCGCTCAAACTCCCCTGGGTATCCAAAATCGAGAAGGGATTAATTTCATCAATGTTCAGATACAGCTCTTTATCAGGGCTGAGATAATCGCCGAGGTAGCTTCTCAGTTCGCCGCTGTAAGTATGACCACCTTCTTTGGTTACAATATTTACAATGCCCGACATTGCCTGTCCATATTCTGCGTTGAAGGTGCCGCTGACCAATTCCAATTCTTGAATGGCGGCATTTTCAACTGATACCGCCATACTGGAAGAATAGGGATCAGTGACCGAAACACCATCGACCAGATAAGTGACTTCATTGGACCTACCGCCGCGGATGTGCATTTCTCCGCCACTGCCCTGAACCACACCAGCTTGCAGCTCTAATACCTGATAAAAATTTTCCACTGGCATTTCTTTCATTTCTTGTGTGCCAATTATTGCCCGGCTTGAGGTAATGTCTTTCTGGATCAACGCCCGATCCGCTACGACAGTTACCTCCTCGCCAAATTCCAAAACTGTTGGCTTGAGATTGAAATTAACCGTTGTGGTCAAATTGATGCTGACCCTGACCTCGGTAACCTTCATAGTAATATAACCCATCATCATCGCTTTGAGCGTGAAGCTGCCAGGAGGAACATTAATGATAATATAATTGCCATCGGCATCGGTAGCGGCGCCTAAATCCGTCCCTTCGATAATCACGTTGGCGCCAGGCAATGCCGCTCTGGTTTCTGAATCAGTAACGACACCAGTGATTTTTCCTGATGTTCCCGCAATAAGATATATTGGCAGAATAAGGAACAGCCCGAGCATTTTAATAATTAAGTTGCGCATATAACCTCTCCTGATGTAATCGTTCAAAAAGAAAACCCGATACCACCTTTAACCATAATACCATGAAAATTCAGCTTGGTAATTTGCAATTTGTCGTAGGCTGACTCAGGAATTTGCAGAAAATATTTTTTTGTCTCCTGGTACATTGTATCGTATTCTCCGCTAGCTGAATTATAACTTTTGCCAGTAAAGGTTTTGACAGCCGTATAATTCCGGGTGAAAAATGTCCAATCTTCCTGCTTAAAAGTGGCAGTAGCAAAATGATAACCCGCCTCTAAATTAATAAAAATATTTTTGAGGTTGACATTGAAACCAGCCGCGACGTGGTAACCAAAGGGATTGGCTTTAGCTCTAATGTTACTTTTAAGATCAGCAACAAACGGATCACTGCTAATATCAACCACTTCCCAACCGGCTTTTCCCTTGGAATGATCCATAACATAATTTTTTGAAATGCCGCTCGTTAGGGTAGAAAAATAAAAACCGACGCCACCGCCTGCATAAAAAGTCACGATATCACTCATTAACTTTGCCGCCGGCTGATAGTAAAACGTCAAGAGCATGGGGTAAGATTTCATCTCTTGACTGATGGTCAAATCATCAGAAATCGAATAACCATAATATGGCCATTGATTTTCGTTTCCTTGGGCGTCAGTAGCAAAGGAAGTACTGGCATCAGATTTGAAATACGCGACAGATAACGCCAGGCTGATCTTGCTTGAAAAATAGTATTTGATGCCGAGATGGTTTATCAAATTCGCCTCTACCAGTGAAGTTGATGAGTGCGCCGCGTAATTGCTGAAATTGGCCAGACCAGGCTCAATCTCAGATACCACACCATCTTTTACCTGTTGAAAGGCATGATAATCGTTTCCGCCATTGGCTAAAATATCGGCATTTACTTTTTTAATGGCATCATTCCACTGTTTCAGAGAAGGACTGAAATAACCGACACCAGCAAAGAATTCCAATTGCGGCGTGAGTTTTGTGCTTTTTTCGGCTTGGCTTTGCCCAGATCTGCCTGATAGTTGCGCCTGTGGTGATGAATAGGACAAAGCTATACTCGCCAAAAACGCAGCAAGGAAAAGTGAATGGACTTTTTTGATCATTTTGTACCTTTCGTTGTTTGAATGAAATCGATCCAAAAACAAAGACATATCTTGTGAGCACTATTCCAGTAAAGTTTTGTTAGGATAATAAGTCTTAAAATTTATTTTCAAATATCAATATATTTTTGAAGATTGAATAAAATAATTCCATTAAGTAGAATTGGTGAAACAATGTGATCCTAAAAAATAAGCTCTGAATCAATTCATCAATTTTTTTTATTCACTGAGCTACGGTTGTTTTTGATCAGTTTTCATAAAATTGTACTAAAAGTAAAATCCAATATAGTCAGAATTATTTCTAACGGGAACAATCTGTGCTTGATTTTTTGATCATTTTATCAAAATTCAATGCCGATAGAAAAGCGCTGGGTATTTTCCAATCTGCCAAAATCGGCAAAGGCATAATCGACCTTTATCTTCAAACCAGGCGTCAGGGCATAATTTAGTCCCAAGCCGATATTAGACGGGATTGCCTCATTACTGCCTTGGCTGCCAAAAATGCCGCCGCGTTCATCATCATTCAAAAAAAGCGATTGCCAACCGACTCGAATGAAAGCCCAATTATAAAACGCATATTCGCAACCGAAATTGACTGATTCCGAATTATCATTAGGATGAAGGGCATCCAGAGCGACGGTTAAGCGATGGTTTTCACTGCTATAAGCATCCATTGCCAAACCGACTCGGAAGGTAATGGGCAAAGACCAAGCATCCATTTGGCGGTAGGCTGGTATTTGGTCATTGCTGCCTTTAGCCTCGGGATTGATATCAATATACGCCCGCGCGTCTCGTCCGCTCATTCTCATCGTTGTGCCAAAATTGGAAATGCTCATGCCTATTTTCATCCCTTTGAATTGAGTGGTAAATATCGTGCCGATATCCACTGCAAAACCATTAGCAGACATGTGCCAGATATTTTGCCTAATGTATTTAAAATTGACGCCAACGGAGAATCGGTCGGTTAAAGGCCGGGAGTAGGCCAGGCTGCCGGCAATATCGCTGGCGCCAAAATATTCGCCAGTCCCATCGGGTTCCAATTCTGAGCGAACCATCATTTCTCCCATGCTCAATGAGGTGATGCTGACACCAAGAGTGCCAAAATTCCCCATCTTCACCGCCAAACCAGCATAGTCAAAACTCATATCGGCTAACCACTCGGTGTGCAACAAAATAGCTTCGTGACGGTCCAAACGGCCTAATCCAGCCGGATTCCAGTAGAGCGACGTAATATCATCTGCCACGGCTACGAAAGCGCAGCCCATGCCAGCTGCTCGAGAGCCGACACCAATTTTTAAGAATTGAGCTGCGGTAGTTCCCACTTTGTTTGAGGCGACAAGAGGCGCAGTCAAAACTAATAAAATGACAACAACAGATATTATTTTTTTCATTTATTCAGACTCCTGCTTGATTTTTTGAATTATTTGATCACTGCAAATTTGCCGATGTGTTCGCCAATACCAGGCGCATCAACATGGTAAATATAAATACCATAGGCAACATCCATCTGGTGCTGCGAAAGCAAATTCCAGGCTTCGGAACCATCTTCAAGGGCGGAATTATGATAAAGCGTTTGAACCAGCTCTCCCACAGTCGTATAAATCCGAAGGGTGCAAACGGCCGGCAAATGAATAAAATAAAGCAGCCGATCACCGCGTCCTGAAACCAAATTTGGTTTTATCTCAAATTCGGACGCTGCCACATAAGGGTTGGGAACAACAGCAATTCTATCCAACTCGGATTTCGCTTGTTCCGGCACGATGAATGACCTTTTTGTCGTGAAACTATAAACATCCTTATGCGAAAAAGGCTTGGTCGTGCTGATCAAATAAACGTCACCAGCCTGCGGAGGCGCTTGTTTGGCAAAAATGGTGTCAACGGGAATCCTTCTAATTTCGCCTTCTTTGTCGTAGACAGGATAGCCTTCAGCGGTCAACGAATCGCGCAAGACGATGCTATCCCGCGGCGCCCAAAATTGCGCCTGCCAGGTGCCTCGCATTCTCTTATTGACATAAATTATCGGAATGACAGCATCGCCACTGGAAATAGCAGAATCTTTATCCGCATCGTTAAAGATAAATTCAGCCTCGGTGCTGTCGGTGATATTTAGCACATAAAATTTGCATGGCTTCTTATTGGCAGAAATAGAGGCAATTGTGTCGGTGATGACGATAATAAAATCAGAAGCGACCGGAATCCCTTGATTGGCGTAAAGCTGAGTTTTGACTCGATAATTACAATCACCTTTGATGAATCGACATTGGGCAGCATTGATCGCCAGTGGCTGATTTTCGACCCGGACGCTTATCCCATCGAAATAAGGATTATTGTCACTGCCATCGAGATAACGCGAGTTCGCGATAATATAATATTGATATTTTACATAATATTTGTTAGCTACTGCCATTTGAAGAGTATCCTTGATGATTATACTTCCATTGGCAGCGTCCAACAGATAAAGCGAGCTATCGT
>CAZNDR010000040.1:0-14793 GCA_964571835.1 uncultured Cytophagia bacterium
AAGAGATATAATTTAAAATCTTTAGTTAAGTCTTTGAGGGAAAATCCTTTATAAATTTTGCTATCGGGAACTGTTTTGTCTTTTATTTTTAATAGAATTAATAAGCCGCCAATCAATGAGGGAATAGCAGCAATTAACATTAGTTTTTGGTAGCCGAGAAATTTAAAAAAGATGATACAAACAACGATGCCGAAGACAGCGCCCAGGTTATCCATCGCCCGCATCAGACCGAAGTTCTTGCCTCGATTATTTTGGTGCGAAATATCAGCGATGATAGCATCGCGCGGCGCGCTTCTGACCTTTCCAGCTCGATCTAAAATTCTGAAGGGTATCAAATGGTGCCAGGTCGCTGACAGGGCATAACCAATTCTCGACATGGAGCCAAACAAATAGCCGAGCCAGATAAAGACTTTCCGCTTTCTTATTCGATCTGAAAGGTAGCCCGAAGCTGCCCGGGATAGGGCAACAATGGCATCGCCCAAACCATCGATAAAACCAAGCACAGCCATATTAGCGCCCATAAACGTAGTGACAAAAAGCGGCCAGATCGGATAAATCATATCTGAGCCCAAATCGTTTAAGAACGAAGCTAAGGCGAAGGTTCGAATCGTCTTTTTTGTTTCCAGATTATTCATTATTATTCATTCCAGAATAGGCTGATTAAGTTTTGATGAATGTTTTGCCTTTGGCTTCGCATTTCAGGTGCTGAAACCAATGTGCTTACAAGGAAAATGCTATTCCATCTCCAAAATAAAATTGTAAGCGATCTCGTGCCAATTTTCCCATTTGCCGTTGGCTTGCATATAAAAATAATATTCAGCAAAAATGCCCGGATCGGTAGGTTTGCCGCTGACCCAGTTGGTATAGGTCACCGGCTCGCCAGTGATCCAATGGCTAAGATTTCTGTTGCCGAAAAGAAAGGTCAATCCGATCCAATTATTTTCCACCATTGGATTCCGGTTATCGATGAGGAAATTGCTTTCATCAGTGCTGGTGATCGTCACCAAATGACCGTTGGCTTTTTCACAAAATTCGCGACATTGAGTCCAGAACATTTTTTGATAGGATAAATAATAGTGATGTCCTGCCAATTCACCCATATAAGAAAAATACAGCGGATCTGCCCAAAATTTTTCAATCTTTACTGGCACCGTCTTTTGCGCTTCATTGGCGCTGTCTTCTAACACAAATGCCGTTTGTGCTCCCTTCGTGCCAAGGGCGATGGCAGTAGCCAGCGCGTGCGAATCCGGATTAGCGACAATTTTTAAAATAGATTCATCAAACGATTTCCATGAATAACGTGGTTTGGCTGGCAAAACACTGCTCACCACCAAATCTAACGTATCGCCTTCATTGATGAATAGTGTATCGATGCCAATAGGTCGTTCGGTGGACATGTTGACAAAAATCCCTTGTCCTCTGTCCTCTTTATCGACCTTGGGCTCCACCGTATTGATATTGCGGCAGGCAAAATTTAAAATACCGGCTGATAATAAAAGGGGAAAAATTGTTTTTATTTTCATGGCTGTTCACCTTATTTTATATTGATCATTTTTTTTAAGTTGAATCTTTTCTCTCCAGCGCAGCGGCGAATTAGTGCCTGTTCGAAAACCTATCCCGGGCTTAAGCAATCTCTCATCAGGGCGACGAGACATTAGCCAACCTGGAATTAATGAATTTTCCTAATCCCAAGCAAACCCGCTGCCGCATCAAAAAACGACCGAAAAACTGGTGCCGTGGACGTTTCCCAGCACACTGATTGATTGGTAAGAATAATCAAGCTTCAAGCAGCGCGATGGCGATAGCCACCATTTGATACCGCCCCCGAACGTTGCTCCGTATTGAGATTCATTCAGGAACAGGGCTTTGTACCCACCCCGCAAAAAGAAGTCGCCAAAGCCGGGCAAGGTAATCTGATACTGCGCACCGCAGTTAACCGATTCGCCCATATTATTCGGGTGCAACGCATCCGCTTCGATGGTAAATCGCTGATTGGCGCTGACAACAGGATCGACCGCCAGACCGACCCGAAACAGCAAAGGCAACTCCCACTCGCCCATTTTATATTTGCCCTGCACATTTTGATAATTTCCTTGTTCATCCGGAGAGATATCAACTGGAAACAGCAGATCGTACCCGTCGAATTGCATTCGCGTTCCGTAATTTGAAATGCTCATGCCAATTTTCATTCCATCCTTCTGACGTCCAGTTCTGGAGAAAAACTCAGTTTGCACTAAAACGCCCAAATCCACCGCAAAGGCAGAGGCTTTGGTGTGCCAGATTTGTGAGGTGATGTATTTGGCTGTGGCGCCGAACTGAAACCAATTTGCCAGGCTGCGGGCATAAGACATGCTAAGAACGTAATCATAAGCGGTATAACTCTCGCCAGTGCCTGACTGAAAATCCAAAGTGGTCACTTCAATGTCGCCATAGTCAAGTCCGAAAATACTAAAGCCGAGCGTTCCGATTCTGGGCAAGGCTAAACCAAAACCGGCAAACATAGAATTAATCTGTACCACATAAGGCTGATACATAAAGCCGGCTTCATTTCTTTCTAAAAGCGCCAGACCAGCCGGATTCCAATAAATTGAGGATAAATCGTTGGTGGAAGCAACAAAAGCATCGCCCATGGCAATGCCGGCACTGCCAACGCCCATTTCGAGAAAACTGGCCGTGGTTGTGCCGAACCGTTGCGGTTTCTGCGCCAGCAGCAGAGACGGAAATAAAAGCAGTAGCAAAATTATGTTGATTGTTTTTTTATTCGTCATCTTACAGTCCTTTCTCTCGAATATAGAATTTATTTAATGACGCCAAACTTGCCCATTTTTTCTTTGCCGCTGACGTCGTCTTTAACATGATACAGGTACATGCCAGCGGCGATTTCCAAACCTTCGGTGGTCAGCATGTTCCAGTGCAGCAGGCCATTGTTGGATTGTCCCATGCCGCTATAGCTGGTCAGACAATCTTCAGGGGCGTGAAGCTCTCGAATCAATACTCCGCTGACGGTAAAAATCTTAATGGTGCACTGTCGCGGCAGATTGGTAAACATGATCCTTCGTTGTTGATTGAGATATTTGTTCACTGCTGATGATTCCATCAAATTCGTCGCTACATAAGGGTTGGGAACGACTTTGATTTCATCCATATCCTGCCTGAGCGTGTCTTCATTAACCGACTCATCCAGAATCACCTTAAAAAGCAATGAATCTGTAGGCGCGAACGACCGCTGAAAGCGGATAGAGTAAACATCATTAGCAGCCGGCAACTCACTTTCATCTTTGGCCTGCAAAAAATCGATGGCAAAAATGGTCGCTTCCCATTGATTCTTTGCAGTGAGTCTACCGACTAAAATTTGATCGCCAATCATGTCAAACTGATTATTATCATTAATGTCATAAACAATCATATCCAAAAGTGTTGGAGCGCCGGTCGAATCCAAATCAGTTAAATTTTCTATTTGAAAATTAAAGCTCTGTTGATACAATAAATCTGGTGGATAGAGTGTATTCATATTGCCATCAACAATACCTAAGGTGTAAACTTTGTTTCTGGCGGTGTAAATCATGTGATCGGAAAAAATGATGTTGCAATCCAGAGGATAAAATTTTTCGCCATAGGCAGTGGCACGAATGCGCATCGGCGATTGACCTGGCATCCAGCCGGTTTTTTCCGGATCAATCTGAGCTATCCGGGCACTGGTGCGAATATGCAGTTGAATGCCATCAAAAACATCGGTGGAGCGGGTTTCGGAATAAGCCAGGTGATAAAAATCGTCACCGCTGCCGGTGGTATAATTTTTAAAGAATTCTAAGACAGTGTTGTAATTCAAGGGGATTTTAGAACCATATTTATCTTCAGCTAACAGATCCGTATAAACCAGTTTTTCAGGAGACTCATTGGTATCATAAACATAAATGCCATCAGCCACATACTGCCGCAGCTTGCCCACATGGAAAAAGAAAACTGAATCAATCACCGAGGTGTGAAATTTGATTTTGTAAACATGATCCTTTTTTAGAGCAGTGGGAGCAATAATCTCTGGTACAATTTTGCCAGTGCCAATAACCTGGCTATCGTCCATTTCATATTTGGTCGAAGAGGTTGTGCCGGCCGCTCCTGTACCTGGAGTGACGATGGCTACATTTTGAGCGATGTAAGAAACGTTTTCAAATTCGTCTTTGCGGATGACGACATTGTTCTCCGAAGGCGCAATACCATATTTATCATCCTGGGCAATAATGCTGCTGCCTTTTAAGCGGTTAGGGGGTATGCCATAATCATAAGCCACCACGGCATAATAATAGGTCCTGCCATTTTGCACATTCTCATCTTTGAAGGAATAAGCTAAACCAGTATTCTCGCCCAGATTGTAGGCCATGCCATTGAGCAAGCCGTAATCGGTGAAACCTTCCCTATCATTTCGCAAATCGCATTGAAAGATTGGTTTCATGAGTGTTTTCGTGCCATACCCATCGGTTATAACTACCGGATCGGTAAAGTCGCGATCGGTAGCGCGATAAATTTTATAACCTTCAAAATCATTTTCATTATTCAGCAATTCCTCCCTGGTTCGCTTGTCAGCGCGATCGTCCCAGATCAAGTAAACAAAGCCATCGCCAGGAATAGCGGTCAGCCGTGGCATTTCTGGCGGCTGAGCGAAGCGATAGTCTTTTTCATATATAATCTGCACTGTTTTCTTTAAGGTAAATAAGGCTGGCGCTGAATGTGGCGCAATTTTCAGCCCCGAGAGATCATCGTAAGAATGAAGCTCAGACAGAGAAATAAATTCGGTTCTACCTCGATATAGCGGAAAAATAGCTGACGAAAAAAGTTCAAATAAATTACTGATATTGGCAGCGCCTTCCTCAAGAGAATCCACAAAAGTCATGCGCTGCCAGACTGACTGATCATTTCTGAACCAGCCTTTGTATGGCTCGTAATGGGGCACCGCTTCATAAAATAGTAATGTAGTCAGCCCAAGCATGTCGGTTTCGGATACGTCAGTCCAGCCGAAATTCGGCTCCGCATAACCTTCTGCCAGATCCGGTCGGTGATTGCACTCAGTGCCATCTTCGTCGGGTCCGTAATAATTTTCCTCGCCGGGAGCAACACCATCCAGGCCGACATCATCACCGGCTGATTCGTCTTCATCATATTTTCCATTTTGATTGAGGTCTTCGCCATCCAGCCAATCCTGATCTTCATCGCCAGACCAGTGCTCCTTTAAGTCGGTTTCCTTCAAGCCATAAAAACTCAAAAATTTGATCAAATCTACGATGCCATCATAAGCACCGATTTTGCTGCCCGCCTCATTGTCTCTTTTTTCATTAAACAGACCATCATCATCATTATCTTTATTGTCGTTGGAAATACCCGGGCTTTCCAGAAAAGCAAAGCCTTGAGTACCGGTGGCATAGCCGTCTTCGCCGACGCCATCGGTGTCCCAAGTATAAGCCAGATCAGCAATTTTGTCAAAGCTACCATCTTCACCTTTATTTTCTCCACCGATATCGTTATCGATCCAATAGCCAAATGCCACGTAGGGCAAATTGTAATCGGAGATATTGGCAATGGTATATTCCCAGAAAATGCAATCTTGCGCCATGGGATTGTTCCACTGAAAGCCTCGCTGCTTGACGCGAATGCCCAATCCGCCCCAAGGTTTGCCACGTTGCACGGTAACACCTGAATTAAAATCACCGATTTTGATGCCTGGCCGGGGATAATATTTGACCAGATCATCGTTTCCCAAATATTCGATATCCTGAGCATCGTTGGCGACAAAATAGCTTTCCAGATCCGAGCGAATCTGTCCGCGGCCAAACCGACCGTCCCATTCACCCGGCCAATGCAACTCGCTGTTCTGAGAAGGCCAGCCAGCAATAGGCCAGGAAGTAGTATCATTACTGATGGCTGGTGTCTCACTGGAATTGTTCATGTAGCCCGGTGCAGCGTGAAACCCCCACTCAATTTGCCCCGTCTCATCGCGATCCATCTCCTCGCGATAATTAGTCTGACAGTAAAATAAAGAATCGAGCATTCCTTGACTCAAGAGAATCCTTATTTCTGTAGTATCGGTAACGGGTATTGTCTTATTTTTCAAATAGACTTTAGCGCTGACCAACAAGCCAATGCCATCGTGCATGACGTTTCCGCCAACGCCTTTGGGCCAGCGAGCAGCATCCTTGCGCGGATAGTCGCCCAGCTCAGTATTATTTTTGAAAAGAAGCTGCACCCGGTTGCCGCGCATGAATCCTTCTCGCTCTAAATGCGGATCTCCGGCACCATCAGTCGGCCCTTCGTAAATTTTTCCTTGAGCCAAAAGACTCGTGCTCATCAAACAACAAAGTCCTGATAGAAATAGAAACTTTATAATCCCTTGCATAATTTTTTCCCTTTCCAATCATTTCCTTGACGAATAGTGCTTTCGTCATTTATTATTAATGTTGGTGTCGACTAAAACACTATGCCCATTCCTAACTTAATTAGCCGCGGGGCTGACCAATTAGCTGGACTGTAAATTCGCTCCTCATAGGTGCTGAAATCGCTCCAATGCCCAAGCAGATCATCAGGACGGATAATTGCCTGATTGGTGCGCCCGGTATTGGCATTGACGCCATTTTCGTTTAAGCGATCAAACAAATTATAAATGCGGAGAGTCCAGCGAATATCTAATCCCCACCTGGTCGGCATGTCATAATGCGCTTGCAGGTCGATAGTATATTGAAATGGTTTTTTACTGTTGTTGGGAAATAAATTGACCCGGTTTAGCGGATTTTGATCAATCGGCGACCAGGAGTAAGCCGAACCCGATCCAAAATAGCCGGTGGCGCTGACACCATATTTATTGCCATTATAGCCAGCAGTAACATTGAACGTGTGCCGTTGATCCCAAGGCATGGGAATTAAAGTCGGAATCGGATCCTGGCTATTGCCGGCGCGGTCAAAAGTGAAAGTCGGATTATCGGCGTTGCCTCGTGTGTATTGCAAGGTGTAATTTAGTTCAGAAAAAAAACGGCCGACTCTGGCATTATATTTTAATTCCAATCCACGCGCATTGCCATAATCTTTGTTGCCATATAAGCCGTAACGCACCTGGTTGTAAGTGGTCACAATATTCACCGTCGATAGGTTATAAATATCGCGATACCATAAAGCCACCTCCAGATCCATGTAATCGTTTAAAATCTGCCATAAGCCAATTTCATAATTGACTGTTTTTTCCGGCTTCACCTGAGGATTGCCGATATTGCTCTCATAATTTGTCGGCGATAAGACGTAAGAATTGTTCAGGTACATGGTGCTATGGGGCGGATATTGATAAAAATGCCCATAACTAAAACGCAACAGCGCTGTTCTGCCTAACTGATAAGAAAAGCCAAGCCGAGGCGCGATATGATATTGGGCATCAGCATCATAGTAAAAAGAAATCCAATCAGGTTGGTCTTCTTTCGCTAGCAGGTTGCCCGGATTGCGATAATTGGAGGGATAAACCGTCATAGGATTGAAATATTCAAAACGAAAACCAAGATCGATGACCATATTTTCATATTCCATTTTATCCGAAAGCCAGGCTGCCAGTTGGTACGGTTTCTTATAATAGACGTCAGCGTAAGCAGTGGTATCAACCATTATTTCTGGTGAATAAATGTAGTCCGACGCTGATGTATTCCGGAAATAATTCATTATTTGATAACTGCGGCTATCATATCGAAATAGCGTCCCCTCAAAGCCGCTCGATAAACCATGAGCTTTGCTCACCTGCCAGGTCAAATCGATTCGGCCCAAAAATTTTTCTGTGGTAACTTGACCGTGATATTTATCCTGGCCACCGGTTACAAAACCAGTATAGCTGGAATTGGCAGAATATTTATCATGGACATAGCGGGGATCCAATGGATTTTCGTACAAATAGGAAGCGCCATAGCTGTTGGAATAGGATAGCTTAATTTCATAAAAGGCCTGTTGACTCAATAAATGGTTTAGCTGATAGGTAATCAGGTGACTCTCGCCATAACTGACATTGCGGCCATCCGGCTTATATTTATTGCCATGATTATATCCCTGTCCTTCGCCTTTGTCCAATAGATACATCAGGGACATTTTCAAATCCTTTAATTTATAAGTCAATTTGCCGTTTAAGTTGATATTTTTTCCCCAATCCATGGGTACAAAAGAACCATCGCCGGTATGCTCATTAAAGCGGTAATTTCCATTGCGATCGTAAGCCGTGGAATCTTGCCACCGGGAGTAATCAGGCTGATCCGTGATATTAAAACGCCGAATGCCATTTAAATAATTTTTATTATCCTGCACTCGTCCACTAACAAAAAAGGTGAGATTGTTCTGAATCACCGGACCATGGAACATAAATTTGTAATCCTGGTTGCGGTTGATCTCGCTTGCCTTTAAGCCGATGAAGATATCATCGTGAGTAGTGTAATAATTGCCAAAATAACCTTCCAGCTTACCATGGAATTGATTGCCACCTTCTTTGGTAACCATATTCACAACGCCGCTCATCGCTTCGCCATATTTGGCATTAAAGGTTCCGGTTATGACTTCTACTTCTTCAACAGCATCTGGGTCAATGCCGACCATGCTGCCGCGATTGAGTCCGTTGTAAACTGAAATGCCATCGATCAAGTAAACCGTTTCATTGTTTCTGCCGCCGCGCACATGCCCCACTACCATGCCGGGCTGCAAAGCGACAACGCCGCCGGTACTTTCCACTGGCAGCATTTCAATATCTTTAGCAGAGACATTTCTAATGGAACTGGTCTGATCTTTTTTGATGGTAATTTTGCTGGCTGTCACCACGACCTCTTCTCCCAAATCGAGTGTCGTTGATTCAAGCTCCACCTTCACAAAGCTCGTCCGGTTCACCGATACTCTGACATCCTCGATTTTTTTAAGCTTATAGCCGATCAATTGTACTTTGAGATTGTAAGTGCCAGGCGGCACATTGAGAATAAAAAAACTGCCGTCATAAGCCGAAGCTGCTCCCAGGTACGTTCCTTCAATGACGATGTTCACACTGGGAAGAGCCTCTCCGGTATCTTTGTCGATGATGACGCCGGATATTTTCCCGGTCGTCTGAGCACACAGATGGGCAGATAAAGACAAAACAAAGAAAATAATTAGTGCATATCCTCTCATAAATTATCCTCCCTTAGCCGGTAAAGGTTAATAAATTTTATCTAATCAAAGCAATCATCTCTCGAACCGCTCGCTCCATGCCAACCAGCACGGCGCGGGAAATAATCGAGTGCCCGATATTTAATTCCTCGATCTGTTTGATCTTAGCAATATCTGTCACGTTATGGTAATTCAAGCCATGTCCAGCGCTCACGCCCAGACCCAGTTTGGCAGCGGCGGCTGCCATAGATTTTATCCGTTCCAATTCTTCAACAACTTGGTTTAAATCCGAGGCATTAGCATAGGTGCCTGTGTGAAGTTCGACATAATCTGCGCCCAATTTCGCTGCTGCTTTGATTTGATAAATATCAGGATCGATAAAAAAACTGACGATGATATTGTTAGCGCGCAAGGTCGCAGTGACCTCTTCGAGATAATCATAATTCGCGGTGATGTCCAAGCCACCTTCAGTAGTAATTTCCTGCCGCTTCTCCGGGACCAGTGTGACCATATCAGGCAACACGCTGATGGCTTTTTTAATCATCTCCTCAGTAGCTGCCATTTCTAAATTCAAATGCGTTCGGACAATTTGCCGGAGCAGAGAAAGGTCCCGATCCTTTAGGTGCCGCCTGTCCTCGCGCAAATGACAGACAATTCCATCCGCGCCGGCCAGTTCACACAACACCGCCGCAGCTACCGGATCCGGCTCAATACCTTTCCTCGCCTCACGAACTGTCGCCACATGATCGATATTAACGCCTAATCTGATCATAAAACCTCCGCTTTTAATAAAGTCAAATTCACAAATTGAACATTACCTATGTCCAACAATCGCTTGCTAAACAATTGATCCTTTCGAAACTGAATGCCTTTCTTCGATCAAATAGGTTCTTCTAATTCCGTAACTGGCACAATAATAAATCCCTGCTTCTCCAGCTTTGGCAATTCATTGCTCAGCACCTCAATGGTTTCCCGATAAGGATGTCCGATAATAACGACTTTACCATTTTTTTCAGCCATCGTCGCAGCGAATTTTAATTTGCTCCGGATGTGTAACTCATCCTCATTTTTGCCTCGCTCCAAAAAAGTCGCATTTTGCTCGAATTTTAGACCATATTTTTTTGCTACTCGTGGCGCCACGCTGTTTAACGATGTCTTGCTGTCGATGAACATGAGATTGCGTCGCTTCAATTCACGAAACATAATGCTCATCATATCTTCATCTTCAGTGGCTTTAGAGCCCATGTGATTGTTTACCGCCACTGCATCTGGCAATATTTCCAAAGCTTTGCTAAGACACTCGACAATTTGCTCTTCTGACATGGTTGTCAGGAGCGTAAATTCATTTTTTTCAACTTTTCCCTCTTTCGGCTCCATAGGCAAATGCAGCATGATTGGTTTGCCTGCCTCTTTGGCTTTTTGAGCAATAATTTTTGTATATTTTTGACCGGGAAGAATGGAAACAGTCAATGGATATTTGAGTTGAAGAAAACGTTCGATAGTGCCGTTTTCAAAATAGCCAAAATCATCAACAATGATAGCTATTTTTCCAGCCTTCCTTTGAATTTTTTTATTATTATTGAGAAATATAGTGAACAGAGTTTCCCTGTTATTGACTATCATCAAAGTCGATTGGCTTGTTTTGAGATTTTCTCTGGAGTTTTTGCATTTTAGCTTGAGCCTTTTTGCTTCACTGATGATATCGAAGATAATGACTTCAGCTGGCACTTCTTCAGGCAATTGAACGCTAATGGATTTTTCCTTTCTCGATATCCACGCCTCATTTAAATTATAGTCCCGAAAAACTTTATTGAGTGAATGAATAAATTGATCTGCCTTTGACAGCGTATCGGGATTAATCGCTTCTTGATCAATGATATTTTCGGCTTGTTCAACCTCAGCTTCGGCAAGCTGGCCTTCTTCTGCCTCCGGCTGATTTAATTCTGCTACTTTCTTGTGAGGCTTGAACAATAGATACATGATCAGTCCGCACAATATAAATAAAATGAGCAATCTGAGCATTTTGGTGAAAACATGAAGAATCTTGTGGCGATGGGGGTTGCGTCTTCTCAACACGACCGATGAAGATCGTTTGTATCGTGAGACTGATTTTCGCTGTTGGCGATAACGCCGGATTTTTTTGGGACGCTTCTTCTTAATCAAAATCAATCCTATTCGTTTGCAATTTACTATTCGCTCTTTTTATTTAGTGAAACTTGCTTTGATAGTGCTCCACGAGGGTAATCGGCTCGCAATACTATCAATTTCTGTCTCATGATCATCCCAGCGAGTGATAACCCAATAGCCATTGCGGCGAATGAACCAAAAATCAGCTTTTCCTTTGGCTTGTTTGGGATAACTTTTTGACAAAATATGATGCAACTCGATAGCATAATCGGTTCTGATTTGAACGGAATCTGGAAAATCGTTTCTTTTTATATCAGCGGAAAATTCTAATTTTCGTGTCGAGTCATCCGGAATGGAAGTAAAAATTTTATTGACATAACTTTGCTCCAAAGAAAGATTCCAGCGTTCAAAGATTCCCGAATTGGTGGTCGCTTCATAATCATCAGGAATAAATTTAAACAGCGCATTAGAATCGGCCAAACATTGCAGATAATTTTCGACATTCTTCTCGAGAAAGGCAAACTTCATATTTTCTAAAACGATCGCTGGATCAACCGGAAAACGCCACGAACTCTGGTTCGTGTTCGGCGGCTCTGCCTCTCTAGTAGCAAAAGGATTTTTACAGGAAGTCATCCAGATAATAAAAAAAAATAATTTGATATAGAATTTTTTGGCAGCCATTGAATTCAAAAATCATTGGTTCAAATCGAGTGCTGAGGCAACAGCTTTAAGAAATATTATGAAAAGAAAGAAAGAGTCTTTGCTTGTCTACAATTCGATAAAGCTGAGGCGCTGGCACGATCCATACGTATTATTAAATCGATAAATGCTGATACAATATAAAATATTAATCTATATTTAGCAAGTATAAAATTCTTATTTCAATGAACCTTTTCCAGTTCGGCGTGTCTTAATAGTTGAATAAAACACAACCAATAAAATGAGTGGAGACATGGCCATGAGCATCGTCCGATATTATTTGATGATCTGCTTTTTTTTAATTTTTACTTTTTCCATTACTCATTCGCAGGCGAAAAAGCCAGAGCCTGTGCGCCGCATTGTTTACGAAGTCCATCCTGATGAATGGTATCAACAGCAGGCAAAACTCTGGAAAGCGGAGATGGCTAAAAATCCCAACAATCCTAAAGCCTGGCACAATTATTACAACGCAGTGCGCTATGAGGATTTCTTTCATGCCAGTGGCAATGCCGACAAAGAACAAAAATTGAGTAAAATAGTCGATGACTTGGGCAAGCAACTTCCTGATAGCTGGGAATATCATTACCTGCGCTATTTTAATAGTGGTCATGACGAAAAGAATTTTGGGGATTTGGAAAAAGCTTATCAAATTGATCCAAGCCGTCCCGATACTTATTATGACTTCATCGGCCATTACGAGTCAACCGGCAATGAAGCTGAGGTGACAAAATTCTTTAAAAAATTGTACGAGTCAAAAGACATTTCTCCCAAGCTTGTCAATTATAATTACAATATGCTGATGTCCACTGAAGAAAACTCAATTTTATTTACCAATGGCGACAATGATACCTATCCGGCGCGTTTGCTGCAAGAGGTCAAAAACATCCGTCCTGATGTGATTATTTTGAACATTTCGCTGAGTACCGCTGGTACTTATTTAGAGCGAAATTTGAAAAAGCTGGGCATCAAGGTCTCGCGCGACGAGCTTTTTGATAGGGCAATCGAAACAAATAAAGATGGCAAAAAATCATTTACCACCTATAATTACTTTAAAATTGTGCTGGAAGAAATTTTAAAACAAAAGCCAGATGTGCCCATCTTTTTCGCCTCAACGCTCTATCAGCAATACTACCAGCACATCAAAGGAGACACCTACATCGTGGGCTTAGCATTTCGTTACTGCAAGGAACGAATTGATAATGTCGCTTTTATTAAGAAGAATTTCGAAAAAAGATTTCGTCTGGACTATCTAAAATATGATTGGTACGATGAAGCCGATCCAGTGAATACCATTTTGTCAGAAATGAACAATAACTATGTGCCGCCGCTTATCCTGCTGCAGGAACATTATAAGAACAGCGGCGAGACTGATAAAATTGAGGATATAAACAAGTTAATTTATAATATCGGTTATGCCAGCGGAAGAACATCTGTGCTTGAACATCTGAAAACAAGAATAGAATAAAGATGACTTTGGGAAACAAACATTATCAAAACGTGAGTGACGAGCAATTGATCGAATTGGTGCGGCAGGCAGATGTCTCAGCTTTTGAAGAACTTTATCAGCGCTACAACCAGAAATTATTGTTTTATTTCTATCGCATGCTCGGCGCAGATAATGAAAAGGCGCAGGATTTTTTGCAGGATTTGTTCTTAAAAATCATCGACAAAAAAGGTGACAAAGGTCCCATTAAACATTTCAATTCATGGATTTTCACCATTGCTCATAATATGTGCAAAAACGAATATCGAAACAGTAAAGTGCGAAACGTTATTGACACGAATCATGATCTGGATTCTTTTGCTGATCAGATTGCGACTCCTGTGCATGCCCCAGAGCACTCTGTCGAAAAAACAATATTTGAACACGCGCTCACCAAAGAACTCCGGCAAATGGACGCCAATCAGCGAAGCACCTTTTTGCTAAAATTTCAAGAAGGTTTGACAATCAAGGAAATCAGCCGCGTCTTGCAATGTTCCGAAGGAACGACAAAATCGCGGCTGTTTTACGTGACCAAAAAATTAGCCGATAGATTAAAAGTTTTCCATCCCCATTTTAGCGAGGTTTAAATGAAGAAATCAAATCCACTGACATGTGCCGCAAGTGAAGACTTGTTGATTCGACAGCAAGCCGTTGATTTGAACAAAGAACAAAAGGAAAAATTAACTCAGCATTTGCAGCATTGTCCACTTTGCCAGCAATTTCAAAAACTATTGGCAACCATGTCCCAATCAATGAAAATTAGAGAACAATCAGCTCTAAAACCAGATCCAGCCATCCGACGATCGATTATTCGAAAAATAAAGCGAACTCGAATTGAGCAGACCACTTTTCTCCAGGTGACTCTTTCTATGCTGCGGAAATTACTGCAATATCGTATTCCGGTTTATCAGGCAATTTTAGGGATGTTACTGGTCAGTTTAATTATTTGGGGATCAGTCAAATTTCCCTTCTGGAAGCAGCAAAATTTTCGCAATAGCCACCACCTAACACAGGAAGTAAATGACGAGGGCAAGCAAATAGAGATGTTAAATTGTCTGGATATTCTTGAACCACAAAAGGTAGGCACGTCCGTCAGTGAAGATACCATGCTTATTAAATTTTTTTCCCCGGCAATGTAGCTAGAAAAATTTATTCCTAACTTTTTGGCTTGTTATTCCTCTGTTCCTTGGCCTACCACTTAGATGAGTGCACAGGTATTTGTCAGACATTCTCGCTTTTTCTTGCGCGCTCGATCATCAACATCAATACTCTTTTGACCTACTGTTGAAAACAAAATACATTTTAAAAATTTTTCCGGTAAAAATTCCACAATGTTCGCACAAATT
>CAZNDR010000041.1:0-14758 GCA_964571835.1 uncultured Cytophagia bacterium
CACTCTTACTGAAAAAAAAGAAATACAATATTTAAAAACTCGTTACGCTGATTCACGTTCACTGACTTTGCCGCTGATGTGGATGATCCAAAAACGTGAAGGTTACGTTTCCAATGAGGCGATCGATTTAATTGCCGCAGAACTTAAAATACCAAAAATTTGGGTGGAAGAAGTGCGATCCTGGTATTCGATGTTCACCGAGGAAAAAGAGGGCAAGTACGTTTTGGAAGTGTGCAACAATATAAGCTGCGCCATTATGGGCAGCAAAGATATTATTGATCACATTTGTCAAACGCTAAAGATAAAAGTTGGTGAAACAACGCCCGATGGTATGTTTACATTAAAAACAGCCGAGTGTCTTGGTTCCTGCGGCACAGCGCCGATGATGCAGGTGGGTGATAATTATTATGAGTTGCTTGATGAGAAAAAAGTGGATTTGATCTTAGCTGACTTAAGAGCAGGAAAACAGCACGAGCAAAAGCCACAAGAGTGGATTGAATATAAATAAAAGTTGACCGCTAATTTTGCTAGTCATGTGAATTTATTTTTTATTAAATTACTGTTATCAAAAATGAGCTAGGGTAGCATTGTCATTTAAAAAGGAGATTAATGAGAGGGCTGGAGCTGCCATGGAAGTTCATATCGTGTTTGAGCCAGCTTTTTGGAGGCGGTTCATTAAGAAGCTTTAGCTATTGAAGTTAAGCTAAGGTACATTCCATTTGCCGAATTTGCCAAAGTAAAGCCAAACTATAAAGCATTCAAATTATGCAAAGATCATTTTCCTTATTTTTTATGTTATGATGAGATTTTTATCGAAAACAAAACAATCAGCAATTGCACACCAAGCTATGAAGCGCCAGTCATCAACGCGTTCAAGGCATCAAAACACCAGGTCGGCATGCTATTTAATTTTGGAGTACCATCTTTATTTTGGCAAAGCTTTGCACCTAAATTTCTAAAACCGATTTGGATTTCATCACGCTTGTCGGTTAATTTCAAATAGTTATGGAGTGAATTGACTGAGTCAATTCATGCAGTGACGCAGTCACTGCACTCCACAATTTTTCAGTGACTTTATAACTGCAGAATAACTTTATTTTAGAAATTTGGGTTGCATAAATACAATCCAAAAAAATTTAGCGCAATTTGCGAAACTCGCGGTTGACATATAAAGAGAAAAATATGGCACAGAAAAAGATTCTTCTCAATTACGAGCGAAATGGAAGAAGTCACACTTTAGAAAGTTATCTCAAACGCGGCGGTTATCAAACGTTATCCGAAAAAATCGCCCGGATGAAACCGGCAGCGGTTCTAGATGAAGTCAAAAAGAGCGGCATTCGTGGACGCGGCGGCGCTGGTTTTCCGGCAGGTATTAAATGGTCTTTTTTGCCCAAGGAGGGCGACAAACCTGTCTATTTGATTTGCAACGGCGATGAGGGTGAGCCTGGTACATTTAAAGACCGGGTAATTCTTGAAGAAAATCCGCATCAGCTCATCGAGGGGATGATTCTGAGTTCGTACGCGGTTAATGCGAAACATGCTTATATTTATATCCGCGGTGAATACGGCTTTGCTTTAAGACGAGTGCAGGAAGCTGTAGCTGAAGCCTATCGAGCCGGTTACCTCGGCAAAAAGTTGACCGGCACCGATTATACCTGCGAGATCACAGTGCATAAAGGAGCTGGCGCTTATGTAGTGGGCGACGAGACCGGGCTCATGAATTCAATCGAAGGAAAAAAGGGGCAGACACGTAATAAGCCACCATTCCCAGCCATTGAAGGTCTTTATCAGTGTCCCACGATTATTAATAATGTGGAAACGTTGGCTTCCATTCCCTGGATCGTAACTAATGGAGGCGAAGCCTATCACGCAATTGGTACCGATAAATCTTCGGGGACGAAACTGCTGTCCATTAGCGGACATGTATGCAAGCCAGGCGTTTATGAAATTGAATTAGGATATCCCTTCATGGATTTTTTAAATAAAGATTGTGGTGGCGTGCTTGGCAGCCGCAAATTGAAGGCTGTTATTCCGGGTGGTTCTTCGACACCGGTACTGAGGCCAGAGCAATGTGAAAAGATGACCATCGATTATGAATCGATCGCGGCGGCTGGTTCTAGTCTGGGCTCTGGAGCGATAATCGTTATCGCTGAAGGCACCTGCATGGTAAAAACGTTGGAAGTGCTCACCCATTTTTATTATCATGAATCCTGTGGCCAATGCACGCCGTGCCGCGAAGGTACAGGCTGGCTATATAAAATTGTCAAGCGAATTGAAGACGGGCAGGGGAAAATGGAGGACATGGAGGTGCTCACCAGCATCACCAAACACATTGCTTTGCACACCATTTGTCCGCTCGGCGATGCCGCCTGTGGCCCTGTCGACAGTTTTGTCAAACAATTTCGACATGAATTTATTGAACATATAGAAAAAGGCGGTTGCCCCTTTAATGGCCAATTTGATCGCTTTCAGGAGAGGGTATAAATTTTATGAAAGAAGTTACATTTACGGTTGATGGAAAAGCGTTGACTGTTCCCGAGGGCACGCTGATTATTGATGCTTGTGAGGCAAATGGGATTTACATCCCCCGTTTTTGTTATCACAAGCATCTGAGCAAAAGTGGCAATTGCCGGATGTGTTTGGTAAAAATTGAAAAAAATCCCAAACCACAACCGTCGTGTATGACGCCTGTCGGACAGGGAATGGTTGTTTTCACCAATACTCCTGAAATAGCAAAAATGCGCCGGGCAATGCTGGAATTTATTCTCATCAATCATCCGCTTGATT
This sequence comes from uncultured Cytophagia bacterium, assembly GCA_964571835.1. Lineage (GTDB taxonomy): Bacteria > Zhuqueibacterota > Zhuqueibacteria > Thermofontimicrobiales > Thermofontimicrobiaceae > CAZNDR01. Next base: position 2,788 of record CAZNDR010000041.1, read on the forward strand.
GCCCGATTTGCGACAAAGCCGGTGAATGTATGCTGCAAGATCAATACATGCAATTCTCCGGCGACAAGTCCCGCTTTAATGAGACTAAAGTTGCTAAAGAAAAATTGTACCATTTCAGCGATAACATTTTATACGATGCCGAACGCTGCATCACCTGTTCTCGCTGTGTCAGATTTACCAGGGAGGTCTCAAAAACCAACAAATTGGGCATCTTCCAGCGCGGCGACCGCTCCTATGTGTCGCTGGCTCATGACGATACCTTTAACGATCCCTACAGCTATTGCGTGACCGACATCTGTCCCGTGGGCGCATTAACAGCGAAATACTTTCGTTTCAAAGAGCGAGTCTGGAATCTGTATAAAACAGAGAGCATCTGCGCTGGTTGTTCTCGCGGCTGCAATATGTTGATTGAAACCAAAGACAATAAAATTTATCGTGTCCGACCTCGGCAAAACGAGCAAGTCAATAAATCATGGATGTGCGATTTTGCCCGTGATTTTTATGTGCAGCCGATGAAAAATCGAACCAAGGGTCTTGCCATAAACCACAAGCCAGTAAACTATCAACAAATGGTCGAAGAAATAGTCGATCTTTTCAAACAGCACAGCAAACAGATGGCATTTGTGCTTTCAGCCTATGCCACCAATGAAGAATTGAGACTGGCCAAACAATTGATCGAATCAAATGATATTAAAGGCATTTTTACCAAAGCGGATCGCGAATGGCATGAGTCAACCGGTGAACTGAAAAGCGATGATTTGCTGATCAATGAAGATAAAACGCCCAACTTGGCTGGCATAAAAAATTTGTTCACCAATGCCAAACCAATGTCAGAGATGGTCATTAGTGATTTTAAATATGCTTTAATTTGGGGACCCAATGCCAATCGAGGAAAAGTAGCTGGTCTACAAATAGTGTGTATTTCTCCGATGAAAGATCAGATTTTTGAAAAAGCAAAATGGCAGATCGCGGGACGATTTAACACGGAAAAACATGGTTCTTATACAAATTGCCAAGGTATCGTTCAAAGCTTTCGCCGGGCAGTGAAAGGCGACGATAATGTTGATGAGTTTATGTTTTTTGTTGATGTTTTGAGAGGGCTTGGTGTCGAGCCGGTTGGAAGGACTGCTGACGAAGTGAGGAAAAAAATGGAGTGAGGATAAGCGGAAAAAGGCGTAGATTTTTTTTATAAAATTTTCCTTCGTTTTGTTATTCCAAAATCTATAATAAAAAGCACAATATCATGAAATGGGAAGTTATATTTTGAGAGGCTGACCAAATGGAGTCTTCTTTTTTAGGGATAAATGTGGTAACTTTTTGGACGGGACTTTTTCTTGCCAGCGCCATTTTTTTGTTCATGTTTACCATGGGCGCGGTGATGAGCTGGTCAGAACGAAAACAGTCAGCGCAACTGCAAGATAGAATTGGCGCCAATCGTGCGTCGATCCCGCTGCCGTTTGGGAAAAAGCTGGCAATGTGGGGCTTCATCAATAATTTAGCCGATGCAATAAAATGTTTGATCAAAGAAGATTTTAAGCCCGATACAAAAGAAAGATTGATGTACAATCTGGCAATCTTTTTTGCTTTTATTCCGGCGGTGCTTTCAGTAGCTGTAGTGCCGTTCGCCGGCGAGATCAAGCCAGCGCTGTTCTTTCAAGCCTGGTATTTAAGATGGCTTCCCTGGTTGCCAGAATATTTTGCCAACAATTTGCCGGACTATTCCTTTCGTCTGCAAGCAGCAAATTTGAACGTCGGCTTGTTGTTCATTTTCGCTGTAGGTGGCATCAATGTCTTTGGTGCGATATTAGCGGGTTGGTCTTCCAATAATAAATTTTCCATGCTGGGCGGGATGCGAGCAGCAGCGCAAATGATCTCTTATGAAGTGAGCATGGGATTAGCGTTAGTGGGAATTATTTTTATCTATCAAAATGTTGATTTGTGGAATATCGTTCAAGGGCAGCAAGAATTAGCCTGGGGCTGGCTTCCCAAATGGGGAATTTTCCTGCAGCCGCTGGCATTCTTTTTATTTTTCGCCGCTGCAGTGGCTGAAAATAAGCGCATGCCATTTGACTTGCCCGAAGCGGAATCAGAAATTATCTCCGGCTACTTCACTGAATATTCCGGTTTCAAAATGTTGTTGTTCATGTTTGCGGAATTTATTGAAATCGTTTTTGTCGCTATTATGTTGACAACGCTATTTTTTGGTGGTTATTCAGTGCCCTATCTGGCGGCAGATGGTTTTCATTTTCCGTGGGGCGGAATCTTGTCGCTATCACACGCCACGGTGGTGTTGCTGCAAATCACCGCATTCTTGACCAAAGTATTTTTCTTTAGCTGGTTGTTGCAGCAGATGCGCTGGAGTCTCCCTCGTTTTCGCTACGACCAATTAATGAATTTGGGATGGAAAATTATTCTTCCTTTAGCTATCATCAATCTGATTATTACGGTAATTTTTGTGGCAGTGGGAGGTTTTTAGTATGAGCTATCAGATCCCTGGCTTACCTGATATGGAATACCTGGACAGAGAGAAGCGTTCATTTCTTGTTCAGCTTTATTACCGTGAAATTGCCCGCGGCGTATGGATTACCACCAGACATTTTTTCAGAAATTTATGGAAATGGCTCACGTTCCGAAAGGGCGGAGTAGTCATTCTGTATCCAGAAGAAACTCGGCCTGATATGTCTCCTTATAACCGCGGTCGCCACGTATTGGTGAAAAGGACCAATGGTGAACCGCGCTGCGTGGCGTGCAAAATGTGTGCAACGGTTTGTCCGGCACAATGTATTTCCATCGATGCCGAAGAAAGCCAAGACCCTATTATTCAGAAGCGGCCACAGGTATTTACAATTGATATCAGCCGCTGCATTTTCTGTGGTTTTTGCGTTGAGGCTTGTCCCGTGGATGCCATCAGAATGCTTGCCACTACCGAAAAATTAGTCGGCTATAATCGCTTTAAAATGGTTTACGATAAAAAAACCTTATTAAATTGGCATCCGATTGTCAATGATGATGTAGTTCATGGGTATAATCCTTGATTTATCAAATAGAACAGCTAATTACACAAATTTTATTCATTATGAAGTTCAAATCGTATAATTAGTAAAAATGTGGTTGAGGTTTGAATAGGAAAAGTAAAAATGGATTTTAATATATTAATGTACCTTGGGTTCGGCGTTGCTGCCGTTGCTGGTGGATTAATTCTCGTTTTTGCCAAACATCCTATTAAGGGTGCCATGGGGTTGTTGGTTTCCATGTTGGCGTTGGCGGGCATGTACGCTATTTTGCAGGCTCATAGCATTGCTGCCTTTCAGGTTATTATTTATGCTGGCGCAATTATGATTTTGATCATTTATTTCATCATGTTATTAGATATCAAGAGTGAAGATTATTTAAAATCGTACGCCAAATTATTCTGGGTGGGCGGTCCCTTGCTTTTGTTATTGACCCTATTATTTCTGCTAAAGCTAACCGCAGTTTTGCGCGGTCAACCTGATTTGTTCAACAGCCTTAGCCTGGAGACAGACGCCAAAATAGCCGATGAAACCTTTGGCGGGATTAAGATTTTTTCTCAGAGCTTGTTATCAACCTATTTGTTTGCTTTTGAATTTGTATCAACACTTTTATTCGCTGCCATCATTGCGGTCATTTCGATTGTTCAATTGGATTGGAAAGGTCGAAAGAATGATTAATTCGTTTAGTGATTTTTTGGTCGGCTACGGTGGAATTTTTACTATTTCGGTTGTCCTATTTTTGTTTGTCATCGGCTGCGCCACATTTATTTTTCGCCGAACATTACTGCACATGCTCATGGGCGTTGAACTTATGCTCAACGCAGTCAATTTAAGTCTCATTTATTTTTCCCGGCTGCATCAGAATGTTGATGGTCAGATTCTCTCGCTAATGATTTTTGTCGTGGCAGCTTGTGAAGTGGCACTCGGTATTGCTATTATTGTGAGATTGTACAAACGAACCGGTACGATCGGCGTGGAAACCTATTCAGAGGAAAGGGGCTAAATTTTTATGGACAATAGCCTGATTTTATTCATTGTTTTTTTGCCACTGTTGGGCTCAATATTAAACGGTGCGGTCGCCGCCAGCAATGCCTTTCGGAAAAAAGAAATCTGGGGGGAAAAAGTAGCCGGTATCTTAGCCTTCAGCACAGTCGCGGCTTCATTTCTATTATCGCTGTACGTTGTCTTTGTAAAAATGGCCAGTCTGGAATCGGTAAGTTGCACCCCTTATCAATGGATGATGACTGGCGGATTAAAGGTCAATATTACCTTTTTAATAGATCATCTGTCAGCGGTGATGTTGTTAGTAGTTACGGGCGTTAGTGCGGTCATCCATTTTTATTCAATCGGCTATATTCACGGTGATGAGTCCAGCGTGCGCTATTTTTCCTATCTGAATTTATTCGTATTTGCCATGCTGTTGCTGATTCTCGGCGATTCCATGCCGGTTATGTTCGTAGGCTGGGAAGGTGTCGGGCTGTGCAGCTATTTGCTCATTGGCTTCTGGTATAAAGACGACGAAAAAGCTGCCGCCGGCAAAAAAGCTTTTATCGTCAATCGCATTGGAGATTTCGGTTTTCTGTTGGGCATGTTTCTCATCTTTGCTAACGTCGGCACATTGACCATTGCCAGTGTTAATGAATTTTTTCATCATCACAACACCATGACTTTTTTCTGGACTAATATCGCTGCCATTTGTCTGTTTATCGGTGCTACCGGTAAGTCAGCGCAGCTTCCTCTCTATGTCTGGCTACCTGATGCCATGGCTGGCCCGACACCAGTATCAGCGCTCATTCATGCAGCGACCATGGTGACTGCCGGCGTCTACATGGTGGCGCGTTTTCATGGCTTATTTCTGGCTGCGCCGATTGCAATGAACGTAGTTTTGTGGGTTGGCGCCCTGACTGCCTTGTTCTCTGCGACCATTGCTATTTACCAAAATGATATTAAAAAAGTATTGGCATATTCGACTGTCAGCCAACTGGGATTTATGTTTATGGCGGCTGGTGCCGGCGCTTTTGTCATCGCTATTTTTCATCTCATGACGCACGCTTTTTTCAAAGCCTGTCTGTTTCTCGGTTCCGGAAGTGTCATTCATGCCATGCAGGGTGAACAAGACATCCGCAACATGGGCGGCTTGAAAAAATTTATGCCTACCACTTACCTCACTTTTTTGCTAGCAACCTTAGCCATTGCCGGTTTTCCACCTTTTGCCGGCTTCTTTTCTAAAGATGAAATTTTGTGGAACATATTTGCTTCGGAAAACGGAAATAAGTTCGTTTGGCTTATCGGCACAATGGCCGCCTTGTGCACAGCTTTTTATATGTTCCGATTGGTTTACTTGACATTCTTCGGCAGTTTTCGAGGCACACGAGAACAAGAACATCATCTCCATGAATCACCAAAAACGATGACCATTCCACTGATGATCTTAGCCGGCTTGTCAGTAATTGGCGGCTGGATCGGCATTCCCAAACTATTGTCGTTTGAAATCATTCCTAATCTCTTTCACCAATTTCTTGAGCCGGCAGTGTCAAAATACGGCCATGTTCAAATCGGGCACTATTCACACGCCACTGAGTTTAGCTTAATGGCTTTATCAGTTCTGATTGCTTTAGTCGGCTGGCTGATCGCGCAAAACATGTTCCGAGATTTGAAAAGAACGTTGCCCGATCCGGCAAAATACACTGGTATTCCTAGATTGCTTTTTAATAAATATTTCGTCGATGAAATTTATATAAAATTTATTGTCGAGCCAATCAAATTTTTATCCACTAATATTTTTCTGAATATTTCCGATAAAAAAATAATCGATGGCGCCGCTGATGGATCGGCTTCCGGCTGGAATAAAGTTGCCGGTGTGTTTGCTAAATTCCAAACCGGAAATATTCAAGTTTATGGCTCTTATATGATTTTTGGTTTTGCCCTGGCTTTTGTGTTTTTGTTATTTATCTTTTAGAAAAGAATTTGCTTTTGTTTTGTATGTGGGGGAAAAACCTTTTTTCCAATCATTGAATTTAAAATGCTAAACAATAAAGTCTGTTGGAGAACTTAATGGGAATTTTAACGTGGACATTAATCATCCCGGCACTTGGCGCTGTTTCTTTGATGTTCATACCCAATCGCCTGGTTCATGAAGATAAAAGTCCGGCATCAATATTCGGATGGACCGCCTTCGCCGTATCATTGCTGACAATGCTTTTGTCATTTTTTCTGATCGCCGATTTTAATAGCTCTAATGTCAGTTATCAATTTCAAGATAATGTGAAGTGGATCCCTCAGTTTGGCCTAAACTATCATGTAGGCCTGGATGGTATTTCCATTTTATTATTTATGCTGACGACAGTTATCATGCCATTTTCAGTTTTGAGCTCCTTCAAATATATTCAAAAAAGAAAAAAAGAATACTACTTTTGGCTGCTTTTTTTAGAGTTCACCATGCTCGGCGCATTTGTGGCTTTAAACCTATTTATTTTTTATATTTTTTGGGAGCTCATGCTAATTCCCATGTTCTTTTTAATTGGCATTTGGGGAGGACCGAGAAGAATTTATGCAACGGTCAAGTTTGTTTTATTCACTGTAATCGGTTCGCTGATGATGCTGGCCGGCATCATTTATCTGGCTATTTTATCTCGAACTACCTATGGTGAATTTACCTTTGAATTTGAGCAGTTATTAAAAATGGAGATTCCTGTCCAAACGCAACTATGGCTATTTGCCGCTTTTGCCTTGGCTTTCGCTATCAAAGTGCCGATGTTTCCTTTTCACACTTGGCTGCCGGATGCTCATGTCGAAGCACCAACAGCTGGTTCGGTTATTCTGGCCGGCGTGCTTTTAAAAATGGGCGGCTACGGTTTCGTACGTTTAGGAATTCCGCTGTTCGGGGAAGCAGCACTAAAAGCAGCACCCATTATGCAACTGTTAGCTGTGATCGGAATTGTTTATGGAGCTTGTTTGGCCTTAGCACAATCAGATTTAAAAAAATTAGTGGCTTATTCTTCGATCAGCCATTTGGGCTACGTAATGCTGGGCTTATTTGCGTTGACTCCCGAAGCCGTGCAAGGAGCAATCCTGCAAATGGTTAATCATGGCGTATCCACCGGCGCGCTGTTTGTTCTGGTAGGCATAATTTACGAACGACGTCACACCCGCGAGATTGCCGAATTTGGCGGCTTGGCTTATCGACTGCCTTTATTCAGCGTGGTATTTATGATTATCACTTTATCATCAGTAGCTTTGCCCGGTACCAATGGCTTTATCGGCGAATTTTTGATCCTGCTTGGCAGTTTCAAAGCCGCCTGGGCTTATTTTACAGCCCATCAGGCAATTTTTCGCTTGGTGCTTTTGGTATTTGCTACCTCTGGAGTAATCCTTGGTGCCTATTATATGTTGTGGATGGTGCAGCGTGTATTTTTCGGACCTTTGAATAATGAAAAAAATAAAAACCTTGACGATCTCAGTTTTCGTGAAGCTATGGTGCTGCTTCCCTTTGTCATCTTCGTTTTTTGGATTGGCTTATATCCGAAAGCCTATTTGAGCAAAATGGAAGCCTCAGTGAATTATTACATCGAGCAATATCAGCCGGATGAGCTAAAAACCCGACCTATAGAAACGCCACTGCACTCAAAGATAAGCGAACCTAATATGGAAGATACCCTTACTGAGCATTGAGAAGATAAAAAATAGAGATAAATTTGACCATCGTGATGATGCGCATCAAAACCGAAGCAAATTGAAATTTAACATTCAATCTCTGAAAATGAGAGTTGTTGGCGTCATCCATGTTACAGAAACCATGTGGAATCGAATATGAATGAATTATCCTTTAATCCCACCTTCCTAATGGGTGAATTAAGTCTGATCGCTTTGATTATTGTTTTAACATTAGTGGAAGCCTTCCAGCGACCGATTTTTGCTTTTTGGGGCATTGAAAAAGCAACCGGATTAGTTTGCCGAAACCGACAGGCAAGTTGGTTTGCCGGTCTTGGCTTAATCATTGTTGCCGTATTTTATTTTGTTTTTGGTCGCTTGACTGCTGGTGAAAATATTGTGCTGCTAAACAATTCGCTACGAGCTGGTGGTGGCATGTACATCGGTAAGTTAGCTCTGCTCGGCGCTGGAATTTTGACAGTGCTTTTATCCTCCCGTTATACTTTATCCCAATCCATTCCGGCAATGGATTATTATCTGTTGCTTTGTTTTTCTTTATTCGGCGCCGTGACATTAATCGCCGCCGAGAATTTTCTTTTGATTTTTTTATCACTGGAAATGATGTCCATTCCGATTTATGCGCTGGTCGGCTTGAAAAGGTTGAGCCCGCGGGCTGGCGAATCGGCTATTAAATATTTACTCTTGGGAGGCTTTTCTTCAGCATTTTTGCTGCTGGGGATTTCTTTCCTTTATGGAACAACCGGCAGCCTGGTTGTTTCCGAAGTTCTTAGCCGGTTGATTTTTAATACGCTGGATGCCGCTTCTTTTTTATCCGGATTAGGGCTTATCTTTGTATTTATTGGTTTAGCCTTTAAAGTGTCCATGGTGCCATTTCACGCCTGGACGCCAGATGTATACGAAGGTGCAGGCACGCCAATCACTGCTTTTATGAGCGTAGCAGTTAAATTGGCTGCTTTTGCTGTGATGTTGAAAATATTTGCCAGCATGGAGGCATTTGGCAAATTTGATGCGGCTTTAAGCGCCATCTTTATGTTTTTTTCACTTATCACTGTCATCTATGGCAATTCGGTGGCGTTAGTTCAAAAAAATGTCAAACGGATGCTGGCTTATTCCTCCATTGCCCACGCCGGCTATATGGGCTTAGCCTTGGCACCAATGCTGCATAAAATTCTCGTTGTACAAGCAGTTCTATTTTATGGCATCAGCTATATTGCCATGAATATGTTGGCTTTTGGTGTATTGGTCTATTTGACGTTTCAAGATCATTATTGTGAAAGACTGGATGATTTGCAGGGATTGGCTCGAAAGCATCCCGGCGCTGCAGCGATGATGGCCATCTCCATGTTCTCGTTAGCGGGGTTGCCGCCAGCTGTCGGTTTTGTCGGCAAGGTGCAAATTTTTATGCAATTGCTGGAAGGAAAAATGTACCTCACTGCTGTTATCGCGTTGTTATTCAGTTTGGTAGCGCTCTATTTTTACTTCAATGTCATTATCATTATGTACATGAAAGAGCCAGACAGAGAAAAAGAAAATCTCGGCAAACAAAATGTATTGCCAGTTTGGATTTCCTTAGCACTGTCAGCGATTTTCATTATCGTGTTAGGCTTGCTGCCTTCGTCACTTTTGCAGTGGTCGTTTAAATGGGCTGAGATGTTGTTTTGATTTGAGTCTGTCGGTGGTTTTTGTTGTCAGATAAAAAGACAGCAAATAAAAATTACGAACCTCTGATTGATGCAAAAACAGCTTAACTTGAGTTAAGCAAAAATTTGCCAGACATTAAATGTAGCCATCTTTGGGTAACTTTATGGAATTGGATTTGATGTGGTATCGTTTTCAAATTACGGCCATTTAAATTCACTGTTTTCTCACTCATTCCTCAAATCCGCCACAATATTTCGGCGCAGCGCCAAAGTGCTCGCTAAAAGAGGCCACAATCCTCCGCTAATGATTATGGCAACTAATATCAAAAAAATGGTAAGGTAGGGAATTTCCGTTCCTGACGACAGCATGGCCGGCAAGACAGCAATGCTGGCAGTCAAAATACCGATTATGGTTCCAAGCAATAATAGCAGCCAAAATTCAGCTATCAGCATTATGCATACCGCTTTAGCTGAAAAGCCGACAGCGCGCAAGAAGGCTAATTCACGGCGACGTTCCATAATATTTCTCATCATCAGAATGCCCAATCCCAAACTGCCGAGAATCAGACCAAGCCCCCCCAGCGCCAAAAAAATGGATAAATAAGTATTTTCAACCGCATTAAAAGCGGACAATCGTGCTCCTGTTGAACAGACGTTTATTCCGTAATCAGCCAGCACCCAGGCGAGATTTTCAGAAATCGATTTCAGCTTATCGAATCGTCCATCAATGAGAAAAATGCTGTAACCGCGGCTGGAGGGAAAAGCTTGTAACAGCGCCTGTTCGGAAATGATGACATGCCCTTGAAAAACGGAATTTGCCAAGCCTGCCACTAATTTCAATCTGAGCGGATTACCTTGTTCATCAATATAGAGCAGCGTATCACCGACTGATTTTCCTAAGCCCCAAGTGATCACTGTCTGATCGGCTATGGCAGGTATGGTGTTATCGGCAAATTTGTTGTTCAAAATTTGCCAAGGATTTTCCGCCTTGACATCATCAGAAATTTTCACAAAAGAGAAAGCTTGGCGGCTGGAAAATTCTTCCGGCCTGACGCTGAGAATTTTTGGTCGTTGCACTCTGTTCAAATTTAAGCAACTGGCATCCTCGCCTTGACGTAATCGCATCTGAACAATATGGGTAATATTTTCGTCCAGCCCTAATTTCTTTTTAATTTTTGGCTCATTTAGATTTCCGACAAAAGGCAATGAGGTTTCAGCAAACAACGCAAAACCACCGGTCCCCGAAATTCGTTGGTCAGCCTTTTGTATCGGGCTCGGTCGATTAGCGCCTACTGCAATAATGATAAAAATACCGCACGCCAACATGCCAATGGTAGTTAAGCTGCGCCCTTTTTTTCTGGTGCAATTGCGGAATCCCAAATCGACAAGGGATATTTTTTTCACTGACGTCGACTGATCCTTTTTAATAAAAAACACATGGCACAGCGCCAGTCCGCCAATTAGCAACAAAATGCCAGCGCCCAAAAAAGCCCCGGCTGCTTCTCGGCTGCTGCCCACCTTAGTCAACAGAAAAATGGCCATAACGCCAACCAGGCATGCAGCGGAAATGACAAGACTTAGCCGCCCACGACTTTTATTAAGGGAAGCAATATAGCCCATCGATCTCTGCAATTCAAATACCGGCACAGCGTGCAACTTTCGAAAAACCAGCCACAGAATAAATAGCGAGACTACTATTCCTGACAAGGCGCCAGTTAAGATAGTCGGGATGGCTAATTTCGATTGAAGCGCCGACGTCCCCACTGCGCCTCGCCATAGCGTTGATAAACCATAAAGCACAGCCTGATTGTAGAGCACCCCTAAAAATGTCCCAGCAAAACTTCCTAACACGGCAATTAGCGCCGCTTCGCTGAAGATAATTCTTTTCACCTGTTTTTGGTCAAATCCTAACGCCAGGTACAGTCCCAATTCTGCAGAACGATATTCCGCTCCAAAAACAAATAGCAGACTGGTAAGCAGAAGCGCAGCAATAACGATAAAAAAGCTGAGCCCCAAAAACAACTGCCCAAAATCAGTTGACTGCTCGCTGGCGTGCAGACCCTGTTGCCTAACCGGTTGAAATGTCAATCCCAATTTAGTTGGATCAAGTAGCTTATTTAAATTGGTTGTCAAGTCTTCCATAGAATTTCCCGCTGCCGGGTAGCGGATGGCGGTCAAATTTCCAAAACGGTTGCTCCATAATTTTTGAGCAGCAGTCAGTGTTACAAATGCTTTTGGCGTACCGCGATAATTTTCCCAATATTTTTCATCCTCATTGCCAATCAAATTTAGTTTGATAGGGAAACCCGGATCCCAATCACGGCAATTTGCTTTGTTGGCTAGGCCTGGAAAGGCAGGCATGAGGGTTTTATCAGCAGCCGCGCCTAAAATAGGAATGATTTTTATTATCTGGAAAACGACTGATTTTTCATGCAGGACATTATCTTTTCCAATCACAAAGTAGGTCAGTTGGAGCGAATCACCGGCTTGTGCTGTCAGATCATTTGCCAGCCACTGGTTAATGATAATTTCGTTATCTTTCATCAATAGTGGAACGATAGGTGGCCCTGGTGCGGCTACAAAAGAGTAAGGGGTTGTTTTTCCGCCACAGCAAAACTGATTGACGAAATAGGTGAACACACCTTTAGC
>CAZNDR010000042.1:0-14596 GCA_964571835.1 uncultured Cytophagia bacterium
ATGATATTGAGCACAATCTGAACGCACCCCTATCTGGCATTCAAAAAGCAGCAGAAGAATTACATATTAACGTTCCGAAAATTTTAGTTGGCGTGCGCACCGGCGATACGACTCAAGCTGAACGGCAGCGAATGCTGAAACATCCGCCGCATATTTTAATCACCACGCCGGAATCGTTACATTTGCTGTTGACCTCAAAAAATACTCAGCCAATTTTGACTTCGGTTTCTTATGTCATTATCGATGAAATTCATGCTCTATCTGACAACAAGCGGGGAACTTTTTTAGCCCTTCTACTTGAACGACTGCAAGTGCTCGCCAAAAATCCATTTGTAAGAATTGGCTTATCTGCCACACAAAAACCGTTGGAAGAAATGGCACATTTTCTTGGCGGTTTTGAAGTTGCCTTACAGGGGGCAACACTTACCCACTTTGCCCGGCCGGTAACCATTATCGATGCTGGCATGAGAAAAAAGCTGGATGTAAAGATCATCAATCCAGTGAAAGATTTTAAAGCGCTGCCCGAAAATTCTGTTTGGCCTGAGATTTACCAACAATTGCTAATGCTGATACGAGAGCACAAAACCACCCTGATCTTTGCAAACAATCGCGCCGCAGTGGAGCGCATCACCTCCGAAATTAACCAGCGCGCCGGCTTTGAATTAGCCAAAGCGCATCACGGCAGCGTTGCCAAAGAAAGGCGAAAACAGATCGAGCAAGAGTTGAAAAGAGGCGAGCTGGCTGCTCTGGTAGCCACCGGAACTCTGGAATTGGGAATCGATATGGGATCAATAGACCTGGTTTGCCAGGTGGAATCGCCAAAATCGGTTGCCCGCGGCTTGCAGCGAGTAGGTCGAGCTGGTCATCTTTATCGCGCTGCCAGCAAAGGCAGGCTATTGCCCAAAATGCGCTCTGATCTGCTGGAAATGGCGGTGATCGCTGCTGCCATGTCTAAAGCCGAAGTAGCGCCAGTTAACATTCCTAAAAACTGCCTTGATATCCTGGCTCAACAAATGGTGGCCATGGTCTCAATCAAATCATGGGCAGTGGATAAGCTTTTTCAAGTGATTCAACAAGCCTTTCCCTTCCGTACTTTGCCGAAAGCGCAATTTTTAAATGTCATCGAAATGGTTTCGGGACGTTATCCAGCCGAGATATTTCGCGATTTGAAACCTCGAATTTCCTGGGATCGAACGAACAATGTGCTGCATCCATTGCCGGGTACTCAGCGCGCCGCCATTTTAGGCGGCGGCGCCATTCCGGACACCGGCCAATATGACTGCTATCTCGAAGATGGCGTAACTAAAATCGGCGAACTGGAAGAAGAATTTATTTATGAACGTCGGCTCGGCGAAGTATTTGTGCTGGGCACTAGTGCCTGGCGTATTAAAGAAATTACGCGGGATCGAGTTATTGTTTCACCAGCAACGGGGGAAGTGGCGCGCCTGCCGTTTTGGAAAGGAGAATTTTTTCATCGTAGCCCTCATTTAGGAAATCTCATCGGGACATTTAGCCGAGAGCTGAAAAGCAAATTAAGTCAATCTGACTGTTCAAAATGGCTGGTAGCAAATTATTTTCTGGACAAAAATGCAGCAGAAAATTTGATTGAATATTTTAATGATCAACTTGAAAAGGCAGAATGTATCCCCGACGATCAGACTATTCTTTTGGAAAGTTTCCCTGATGAAATGGGAGATGTTCAGCTGGCCTTGCTCTCGCCTTGGGGCGGCTTTGTCCATCTGCCCTGGAAATTAGCCATTCTGGCCCAGTGTCGCAAAATGCTGGCGCTTGAACCGGAATCATTTCATGGTGATGCTGGAATGATGTTTCGCTATCCGATGGAAAAACCAGAATGGTTGATTAATGTCATCAAGAGCATTCAGGTGGATAACGTGGAAGATTTAATTGTGCAGGAATTAGCAAATTCGTTCTTCTTTGGATTGCGCTTTCGCCAAAATGCCGATCGCGCTTTGCTCATGCCATTGCTTCATCCGGGCAAACGCGCCCCCTTGTGGCTGCAACGAATGCGAGCACGCGATTTATTGGAAGTGGCGCGACAATATCCTTCTTTTCCCATCGTATTAGAGACCTATCGGGAAAGCATGCAGGACTATTTTGCCATAACTGAATTGAAAATGCTGCTAAAAAAAATTGAGACTGGAGAAGTGAAATTAATCATTCGCCACAATTCTTCGCCGTCACCATTTGCCGCATCGCTGCTCTTTGATTTCATGGGCAGTTACATGTATGAATACGAAACACCAAAAGCTGCCGCGATGGAGCTAAATCACATTGATAAAATCTCACTGGAAGAACTATTGCAATCCGATAAACTCGGTCAACTTTTGGACGAGTCTGCTGCTTTAACTCTCAAGAAAAGAATGCAAGCACAAGCTTACGGCTATCAAGCGAGGACGCCAACAGAATTGGTCGAATTGCTGCGTCGGCTTGGTGATTTAAGCAAAGAAGAAATAGCCGAAAGGACTGAAGGCGATGCCGATTCTTTTCTGGCAATACTTGAGGCCGAAAAGCGCATTATCAAAATTGCTATTCCCGGAATTAAAAATAACCGGCGCTGGATCGCTGCAGACGATTTCGCCCTTTATAAAAGCGCTTTTTTAGACAGAACCCTCGAACAAATGCCGCCTCAACAGGCAAATTGTAAAGAAGGTGCTGAAAAGATTCTGGCGCGCTATCTAAAAAATCAAACATTTTTTGCAATGCAACAAATTGCTGAGCGCTATCCTTTTAGACATTCATTCATTCAGAACTATCTAACCAATTCAGAAACGGCAAAAAGCTTGGTTCAAATTCCGGGTACTGAAAAAGCTCCCGAAATCCGCTGGGCAAATCGGGATACCATTAATCGAATTCGCCGCTTGTCCTTAAAACTGCAGCGGAATCAGGTTCAGCCCTGTGAGACGGCGCAGTTTGTCAATTTTCTGCTGCATTGGCAGCACCGAAGTGAAAAAACAAAATTATCGGGAATGGACGGTCTGGTGCAAATTTTGGAGCAATTGCAAGGATTCGTTTTGCCGGCAACAATCTGGGAAGATGAGGTCTTTGCCCAACGACTAAAAGATTACTCTTCCCACTGGCTGGATGAACTATGTTTATCCGGCGACATTGTGTGGCTCGGCTTTGCGCCAAGCCCAAAGGCAGCGCTGGACATCACCTTTTTATGCCGAGAAAATCTTCCCTATTTCCCCTTTAGAAAACTGGCTGATATCTCAACGTGGGATAAAGATGGTACAATTTTGAAAATTCGCACTGCACTTGAAAGGCGCGGCGCCTGTTTTTTGGCAGATTTGGCAATGGAGACAAATCTTCCACCTTCTCGATGCGCAGCAATTCTGCGGACGCTGATAGCCTCTGGCGACGTGTCGAATGACACTTTTTCGGTCATTCGCGCTGGAAAAAAATTCTTGTCTGTTCAAAAACCTGATGCTTCGAAATTCGAGAAAGCGGATATTTTTAGGGCGCAGCAATTTCGCCAACACAAGCTCTATCGCCCAGGCGGCAGCTTGGGCCGCTGGTTTCTGATTCCTCAATCAGAAATCCGAGGAGATGGTACAAATGAATTTTTGGAATTGTTGTGTCGATTACTGTTGCACCGTTACGGATTGCTTTGCCGTGAACTTTATAATAAGGAAAATTTGCTTCTTCCCTGGCGAGCCATCTATGAAACTTTGATAAGGCTTGAGTGGCGGGGAGAAATTCGCCGCGGCTATTTTGTCAGCGGTCTTTCTGGAATTCAATTTGCCACCATTGCAGCGGCGGAAGAATTGAACAAACTATCATACCAGCGCCAGAGGGATTTGGCCGAAAATTCGCTACTGCTGATTAATTCCTGTGATCCGGCAAATCTTTATGGCACCGCCTCGCCGCTGCCACTAATTCATCCGTTTCATTTTGATTGGAAATTTTATCGTCATCCAAATAATTTTTTAATTTTAAAGGCTGGCCTGCCACTGCTGGCCATTGAAGCCAATGGCAAGCGACTGGTCCCCCTGCGAGATCTGTCAACTTCTGATCGAACTGCCGCACTTCAGCTTTTGCCTCAGCTTTTAAAAAGTGCTGGCGGCTGTAAGAGCCTTCGATCGCTTAAGGTCGAGTGGTGGGATAAAAAACCGGTGCACCATTCAGAAATTGCTGGCGAATTGAAAGCGATTGGTTTCCGAGCAGAGTTTAAGACCATGGTACTGGAAAGGAAATTTTAAAACGACGAGCTCTATTTTTTACTTGTGTTTTTGGTTATATTTTAATACATTGCCGCCTGATTTTTTGTTTTGAAAACGAGCTTCTTGGTGGTTCAACCATAGAAATAATCACTGTCCCCAGAACATTGAGAGAGAAAATTGGCGAGGATGGCGCTGATGACCTGATCGCCTTGATCAATAAAGCAAACGATTGGCAAAAAGAAGATATTCTTGTTTTTGGCGAAGAAAAATTTGAACGACAGCTGGCAGATGAACTTTCAAAAGTCAATGATAAGATTGCTGAAACGAGAAAAGAAATATCTTTATCGAAGGCTAACATGATCAAGTGGATGTTCATTTTCTGGGTTGGTCAAATCGGGGCTATCGTTGCCATACTATTTGTATTTTTCAGCAAGTAAATTGTTTTTTATGGTAGCTAACAATTCTGATAAAATTTTTATTAGTCTTTTATTCAAATTATTAATATGAAGTTTTCATTTCCTATACGCCAAAGGTCATGCAAAATCTGCTCTTCTCATTAAGCGTTGTCGCCCCGGTATTTTTAATTATTATTCTCGGACTGATTTTGAAATGGAGAAATCACATACATGATGATTTCATTGATATTTCATCAAAAATCGTTTTTAACCTTGCCATGCCAGCGCTGGTTTTTAAAGAATTAGCCACCGCCAATTTTGAAGCCTCCTTTGACATTGAAACATTATTATTTATCAATATTGGAACCGTGGTCTTTTTTATCGCTTCTTGGATCATCGCTTCCATATTATCAAAAAATGGCCGGGATCAAGGCTCGTTTATTCAGGGTAGTGTGAGAAGCAATTTCGCCATTGTGGGATTTGCCATTATTTATAACCTGTTTGGAAATAGCGGTCTGAGCGTGGCAGCGATCATGCTAGCATTTATTATGCCCCTGTACAATATTTTAGCTATTATTGCCCTCACTGTGCCTGTCCATAAGGAAAAGCAAGTCGGCGTAAAACGAATAACCATTGAGATTTTAAAAAATCCCCTTTTATTAGCTGCTGCCTTTGCTGTTCCGTTTTCAGTTTATAAAATTGCCATTCCACCTTTCCTTTTTAGAGCCATCGAATATTTAGCTGCCATGACTTTACCGCTGGCGCTGATTGGCATTGGTGGCTCGTTAAATTTTAAAAGCATTAGCAATGGTTCAAAATTAGCAATTTATGCCTCAGGACTGAAAATAGTTCTGATCCCTTTTGTGCTCACTTATTTGGCGATTGCGTTTGGCTTCAGCGGAGAAAATTTGGCCGTGATGTTTATCCTTTTTGCCTCGCCAACTGCTATCGCCAGTTTTATGATGGCAAAGGCAATGCATTGCAATGCTGAATTAGCTGGAAATATAATTGTTTTGACCACGTTAGGTTCGGTAGTGACAATTTCTTTGGGGATTTTTATTTTAAAATCATTAGCGCTATTTTAATGTTTCAGTAGTTGATAAAATAGAAGAACAAATTGGAACCAGCTAAAATAAAGCCAGATGCAAATCAGCGAGGTCATTTTTAATGAATAAAATAATTGTCAATTTATCTGTGTTACTAATTGCCGCACAGCTTTCAGCTCAACCAAATGCTGAATTTCGCGCTACCTGGATTGTCACCTGGGATCTGGTCAACAGCTATAACGATGTGTCTCAGAATCAAGCGCTGTGTCGGCAAATTCTGGATAATCATCTCAAGGCTAACATGAACGCCATTTTGTGGCAGGTTCGACAGAGTGGCACGGCTTATTATGATTCCGATTTTGAACCGTGGGGCAGCTATGCTGGGCATCAGTATCCCGGCTACGATATTTTTGACTATGCGGTTCAGAATGCTCAGCAACGGGGCATGGAAATTCATGCCTGGTTTAATGTTTTTCATTGCTCCAGCCGTGAGCCCGGAACACCTGCCGCTGAGCACCCTGAATGGGTATGCACTAATCAAGATGGTAAATTTATGACTGCTTATCGTTGCCTTTCGCCTGGCCTGTCAGCCGTGAGGGAATATTTAATCAAGGTGGCTTTGGAAGTGGTCAGAAAATACGATATTGATGGGCTTCATCTGGATTTTGTCCGCTGGAATGAATATGACGAGGACGACATGCCCAGCGGATTGATGAAACCGAATGACGAAGAAAAGCTCATTGACGGTTTGATTTCCGAGGACAGGATTCAGCGCATTAATTCGCTGGGATCAAAACGCTATATTTATGATGTGGAGCATCCTTACAATCAGGGCGTCCCCGAGGGCTTTGCCACTTGGGCTGATTGGCGGCGATGGACAGTGACCGAATTTGTTCGAACTTTGCACGATTCCATTCAGTCAATCAAACCATGGGTCAGGCTTTCTGTGGCAGCGTTAGGTCGTTATCGCTGGGACGAACAAATCGGTTGGGATGGCTACCACACCGTTTTTCAAGATGCTGCGCTCTGGTTTAATGAAGGCTACCTCGAACAATTAACACCTATGCATTATCATTGGCTGAATCCGGAAAGTTTTTATAACATGTTGACCGGACCCACCGGAAACAATGGCGTTAGCAGCTGCTGGGGCTATTGGATTCAACCCGGTATCGAGGCAGGTCGGCTGTTCAGTTGCGGGCCGGCCTCTTACCTGCTAAAAGAAAATAATATGTGGGGAAACCATGTGGGAATTGTTGAGGCCGTTCGAAAGGTGCCCTGGGCTGATGGTTTTCAATTCTTTAGTTATAGCAGTTGGCGGGACAATAATTATTGGGAACAGGCAAAAAAGGAGCTGTTTCCGCATCTGGCGAAAATCCGTGCTGCCGGCTTGATCGATAATACCTCGCCAGAACCACCCACCATTGTTTTGACAAAGCTGGACACGACGGTTTACCGAGTGAGTGTTTTTCCGGCCGAGACTGGTGAAGTGCCTTCTCGATTTATTGTTTATCGCAGCAAAGACAGTTTGCTTTCAGTCGATAAAGCAGAAATTTTGAAAATTAAATTTGGCAACCGCAGCTTCCATGTAACCGATAAAATCACCGAACGCGAGGGCGGATATTATTATTATGCGGCTACTGCCGCGGATCGCTTTTGGAATGAGTCGCCGGTTGTCGAGGTCTTTAAAACTGATTCGATACCGGAAAAATCGATCATTCCAGCGGCCGTGACACTGCAATATGTCAAAAAAGTTGCTGACGGCTTTTCGCTTTGCTGGCATAGCTCTGGCAAAGCCGACAATAAAGGATTCCGGATTTACGCTAAAACTTTAGCTGGTGATTGGCAATTGCTGCTTGATGAATCAGAATTGGATTCAACCGCCCGAGAAGCCTTGGTCACTCCGCCCGGTGATGAAATAAATTGGCTGTTTACTGTCCGTGCCGTAGGTTTAGGACCACAAAACTTGGAGTCACTTGATCCGGATATTTACGGTGCCTCAATCGAGGAGGGGAAAAGAACACTGGTTATTGATGCATTTGACCGAACCAGCGGTCAATGGAAAGAAGCTACCCATCCGTTTGCTAAAAAAGTGTGTGAGTCGTTGAGCCGGCTGAAGCTGGCTTTTGATTGTGGCGCTGATGAGGCGTTCGAGGGAAAAAAGTTGTTGGCTGAAAATTATCAGGCGATTATCTGGCTTTGTGGTGATGAATCAACTGCTGACCAACCGCTTACCTTTACCGAGCTGTCTTTGCTGGCGAATTATTTGAGAAAAGGCGGACAACTGATGCTATCTGGAAGTGACGTGGGATTGGCGCTTGATTATTTTGGTTCGACACAAGAGAAAAAATTTTTCAACGAATATCTGAAGACGAAATATGTCGCCAATGGCCTGGAGGGTAACGGCTTTCTTTTATCTGGCGAGCCGGGCAGTCTTTTCGATAGTCATTCCTTTGCTTTTGATGACGGTGCGTCTGGCTTTGCTGTTTTTCAGCCTGATGTTTATAATCCCACTGGCGGAAGTACTGCTTGCCTGAAATATAGTTTTACCGGTGAAATAGCAGCGATACAATATTCGGGTATTATTGGCAATGGTACTTCACCAGCACGTATTATCAATCTTGGCTTCCCGTTCGAAGCGATTATCGAGGAAGCCCAAGTTGATTCTTTCTTGTTTCGAGCGATGAGCTATTTTGGTTTTTTCAAAACCACCCATGTTTTGCAGCCAGAGCCGGCCTTGAGAGAATACAACCTTGTTTACAACTATCCGAATCCTTTTAATCCAGAAACAACCATCTTTTATTCCATCACTGAAAATAGGGCTGTGTCAGTTTCCATTAAAATTTTTGATCTGCTGGGGAGGGAAGTCAAAACGCTAATTGAAAAAAGTCAGCCGGCCGGGCAATACCAAATAATTTGGCAAGGAAAAGATGAGCTGGGAAAAGATGTCGCAAGTGGAATTTATTTATGCCACGTCTCGCTGGGCAAAAATAGAATTTCCCGCAAGATGATTTTGATTCGTTAATAAAAAGGAGTTAGCTTGATGAAACTCAAAATATTGGTTACCATTTTTGTTTTTCTGCCCGTTGTTTTGATAGCAGAAGATCCAGCCGCTAAAGCGAAAGGCGCACCCACTGCTTTAACCGATGGTTCATTGTATTTTATGAATCCTCGCTGGTCGCCTGACGGAAATAAAATTGCTTTGACAGAAGCCAAATATCAAGGGCTGTGGGTGCTATATTTAGCGACCAATCGATATCTTCAAGTAACAGATGAAATCGGCGCCGGCTTCGGCTATCTGTGGTCTAGCGACTCAAAGGAAATATTATGTCGTGTTTCCAAATATGAGGGCTATCGCCGTCTTCAAGCCGTCAAAATTTTTGATATCGAAAAGGGTACCGTTCAGCAATTAACCGATTACCGAAGCCGCATGACAGCACTACCACGCTGGACTGATAACGATGACAAGGTCTATTTAGCATCAAGCAAAGGGCTGGAAATTTTTGAATCAAAAAATAATAAATTTGAGTCGAGCACAAGCCAGGCGATTGGCGTATGGCAAAAGGTTTTTGCTACAGAAAAGAATAACCTCATTTTTTACCAAAAGGGAAATACTATCCGCCAGAGATTTTCAGTCCCGGGCGAATGTTTGAACGTTGAGCTGTCGCCTGACGGAGCGAAAATTGCCTTTGAAATTTATGGTGGAAATCTGTACGCGCTGAATTTAGAAAATAATAAAATCGTCAACCTTGGCCTGGGTTACCGGCCGCAGTGGTCACCTGACAGTCGAAAGATCGTCTATATGGTAAGCGAAGATGATGGCCATCAATTTACTAGTTCCGATATTTTTATCATTAATATCGATGGCAGCGGCAAAACCAATGTGACCAACACCAGAGATTTATTGGAACAAAATCCTTCCTGGTCGCCAGACGGCAAAAAGCTTGTTTATGACGAAATCAGCAGCGGAAAAATTTTTATGATTGAAATTGAGTAAAGGGATACTGTGTCGATCGCCAATTAGCTGCTGGTTTTGGCGTTCAGTAAAATGGAGAAAAAAATGCCAGTTATTTATCGAACTATTGTTCTGTCGTCGTTATTAGTAAGTGCAGCGTTGTCTCAGGTAACCGGTCTTGCGGGTTGGAATATCTTTCTCGATCCTGGTCATAGTCAAAGTGAAAATATGGGAATTTATGGCTATTCTGAAGCTGAGCGCAATTTACGTGTCGCCTTGAGATTGAAAGAAGTCTTGTTGCAAGAAACTGATATTGACACTGTCTTTTTATCGCGCACCGACGATCGGCAAGTGGTATCTTTAGCGCAGCGAACCAGCCTGGCGAATTCTCTGGGCGCTGCCTGGTATCATTCCATTCATAGTAATGCCGGTGCGCCGGCAGAAAATTCAACATTGTTATTGTGGGGGCAATATTATAATGGCAGCGAAAAAGTGCCAACTGGCGGCAGGGCAATGAGCGACATTATGGCCGATATTTTGACGCGCGGCATGCGCACGACCACTATAGGCTCGATTGGTGATTGTAGTTTTTATACCGGGAGCGATTGGTGCCGACAAACCGGCGGACCCTATTTACATGTCAATCGAGAATCAACCATGCCGTCTGAATTGAGCGAATCAGGTTATCACACTAACCCGCGCCAAAATTTGTTGTTCATGAGCGACAGCTGGAAAATTTTGGAGGCGAAGACTTTTTATTGGTCTATTTTAAAATTTTTCCATCTTGAGCGTCCTCGGCAAGGCATCGTTAGCGGCGAAATTTTTGATATCGAAACTGGTCTGCCAGCCAACGGAGTTGTCGTCACCGCTAACGGTCAAAAAGATACCACTGATACCTATGAATCTTTATTTTACAAATATTCCAGCGATCCCAAATTGCTTCACAATGGATTTTATTATCTCGAGCATCTGCCGCCTGAAAAGCTGCCGATGTTTTTCACATCAAATAGCTATTACAGCGATACGCTTGTTATTACGCCTTGTGATACTTTTTTTACCTTTCAAAATGTACGGCTAATTAACAAAATGCCGCCTCACGTTTTGACTACCATCCCGGCTGCTGGCGATTCCAATGTAGCGCCATGGCAAAACATCACTATTGAATTTAGTCGAAAAATGAATCGGCAGACGACCCAGAACAACATTGCTATTCGCCCCGAAGTAGCAGCTACCTTTTTATGGTCAAGCGCTGATACCAAAGTTGTTATCAAAACAGATTCATTATCTCCCCTGACCGACTATTCAATTATCATTTCTGCCGCTGCCTCTGACCGATACAATCACCCGTTTGATGGTAATGGCGATGGCATTGGCGGCGACGATTTTGTGCTAAATTTTCGTACTGGTTCATCCGATCGAACGCCGCCGGTTTTGGTACACTTCTATCCAGCGCAAAGTCAGAAAAATGTTGAAGTGCCTTTTATAATTAATTTGGTCTTCGATGAAAAGATTGATCCCATTACTATTTCTGATAACCGCTTCAAATTGAAGTGCGTTGCTACTGGATATATGATCAAGGGTGAATTTTTTCATTACCTGCTAAAAAATAAAAGTCTAATTTGTTTTTTCCCAACTGATGAAATTTTGACCAAAAGCAATTATGCTGCCAGATTGTTTCCTGGTGTGAAAGACATTTTCGGCAATGAGACTGATAATTATGCCAACTTCAGCTTCAGCACCACTGACAAAAGCTATCAGCCAACAGTCATCGATTCTTTTGAGACAAATTTAACCGACAATTGGTGGGAGCCGATTGTCAGTGCGCAGACCACCGGTATAGTTGCCGATTCAACGTTTCGCCTACCAGATGAAAATGTTGTTAATTTTCTGTCGGGAAGCTCAAAGTCAATGCAACTAACTTATAGCTGGGAGCCACAGGCTAACGAGTGGTTTATCCGATTGTATTTAGAAAAAGGATCAGCCAAAGAGATCTATTTTGATAACAATTATTTATTGCAAGCCTATATTTTCGGTGACGGCAGTGGAAATAAAATCCGTTTTTGTGTCGATGATGACTTACCCGAAATTTCACCCTACCATCATGAAGTCAGCTCCTGGTACACTATTGATTGGTTTGGCTGGAAATTGGTTTCCTGGGACATGGGCACTGACAGCATCGGCAATTGGTTGGGCGATGGGAATTTGGACGGGCTACTGAGATTTGACAGTTTTCAATTGACCCACGATTTCGCTGCTGCACAAGCTGGCACTCTTTACTTCGATGATTTGCAGATAGTAAAGGAAATACCTTCTGCCGTCGAGAAAAGCGAAACCAACCTGTTGGAAAATTTTGCCCTAAAACAAAATTATCCCAATCCGTTTAATCCAGAAACGACGATTGAATTTTGTGTTCCAACTGAAAGCCTGATAAAAATTGTCGTTTATGATGTTCTTGGTCATCAAATCAAAAAACTAATTGAGAAAAAATATCAACCTGGATTTTTTCAGGTAAGTTGGGATGGCAGAAATAGTGAAAACCAAACAGTTGCTTCAGGGCTTTATTTATGTAACATGGAAGCGACCGGTTTTAACCAGGTGAGAAAAATGTTGTTGCTGCAATGAGCGGTTTCGCCCGCCAATTTTTCTATCGTCTTTTTTTAAAAGCTTGCTGGGAAGAAAAATCAAGCGACTAATTTATTGTTTTGAATGCTGCACAAATCCAGCTTATTTTTTAGTCCAAAATATATTCATCGAAATAATTGGGAACAGCTATTTTCCAACCCTTTTGCTGGCGCAGATACTCTCCAAATTGTTCGGCGACTTCTTCTTCACCGTGGGTGACAAACAACTGCCGCGGCGGCTTTTTAATCGAAGCCAGCCAGCGCATAAGTTCATTTTTATCAGCGTGAGCGGAAAATCCGTCTAATTGTA
Organism: uncultured Cytophagia bacterium; assembly: GCA_964571835.1. Classification (GTDB taxonomy): domain Bacteria; phylum Zhuqueibacterota; class Zhuqueibacteria; order Thermofontimicrobiales; family Thermofontimicrobiaceae; genus CAZNDR01. Next base: position 12,506 of record CAZNDR010000042.1, read on the forward strand.
TTATGCGTGCTCTGACTTTCAGACGTTGTCCCAAGATGCGCACCTCTTCATCGCCATTAACAATGCTTCTGCCAAGCGTTCCCTTAGCTTGATAACCGACAAATAAAATGGCGCTTTCTGGACGAGAAATATTGGTTGCCAGATGATGTTTGATTCTGCCTGCCGTGCACATCCCTGAACCAGCGAGAATGAGTATAGTTCCTCTAATATGGTTAAGAGCTTTGGATTCCTGAACCGTTGCCGTCATTTTTAGTCCCTGAAAATCAAACGGTGACTCATGTTTCTGCATTAGGGCTAACATGTCTTCATCAAACAATTCAGGGTGATGGTTAAAAACCTTGGTGACGTTAATGGCCATTGGGCTATCTAAAATTACCATCAAATGAGGAACCCGATCCTCAAGCAGCAATTTATTTAGATAATAGAGTACCTCTTGTGACCGTTCCACGGCAAAAGTGGGGATCAGAATATTGCCGCCTTTTTGTTTAGTGGTGTTGATAATTTCGGCTAAGGTATCATCAATGAGGTCTCGGCTGCCATGAAGCCGGTCGCCATAAGTGGATTCCATGATGATATAATCTGCTTCATCAAAATTAGTTGGATCGAGCAAAATAGGAGTTTCCCAGCGACCGATGTCGCCGGAAAAAATTATCGTGCGCTGTTCCTTGTTTTGCTCAAGCTGCACTTTTACCATCGACGACCCCAGAATATGTCCAGCATCAAAAAAAGAAACGCGAATCCCATTAACGACATTTTTTAGCTGGTGGTAGTTGACAGGCATAAACAATGGCATTGAGGCTTCCGCATCTTTGGTTGTGTATAGTGGGAGTTCCGGAAATGGTCCCTTTCTGCCTTCTTGATGATGACGTTTCTTTTTAAATTGTGCATCTTCTTCCTGAATGTGTGCCGAATCCAAAAGCACAATTTTAGCAATTTCAGCGGTTGCTGGAGTGCAAATCACTTTTCCGCGAAAGCCGTCTCGCACCAGCTTAGGCAAAAATCCGCAATGATCCAAATGGGCATGGGTTAAAATAATGGCATCAAGAGAATTGGGTGCGACCGGGAAAGGATCCCAATTTCTTGTCCTAAAATCTCTTTCTTGATATAAACCACAATCGACCAATATCCGCGAATGGTTTGTCTCAAGCAAATACCTAGAACCAGTAACATTTTTTGCTGCGCCTAAAAATTTGACTTTAGCAATCATAAATCGTAGCCCTCTTATCAGTAAATCAGAAACAATTAAAATTTTTTTGGTATTCATCAGGCCAAACGGTAGCCGACGAGTTATTTATTGGGCAGGCAAAATAAGCACTTTTTTTTAAAATATGCAAGAATTATTTTGACAAATAATGGGTAGCGACAAAAACCTTGAAGAATATTTCTGCTGTAGGCTCAATCAGCGCGGCAAACAATCAAAAATAGATGAAAAAAGCTTTTACGTGGCTCGAAATCAAGGAGCCAGGCAAACCAAAAATAGTGGTAGACATATTTTGGCAGAACAATTTTTTAAATAAATTGGAGAGGCGAGAAAAATCCTCATTTCAAATTTCAACACCAATAAACCTCCTCAGCAAATAGCCGATAAGAAAAGTAAACGCGGCAACGCCCAGGCTAAGTGCTGCCATTTCAAAAAATCGCTTTTGGAAAGAATAGTCTTTTGCCACTGATAAATAAAAATTAAAAGCTAAAATTATCAGCAAAGCTAAAAGCAAGACTAACGCTAAACAAACAAAATAATTCTTTACCACCACATAGGGAAAAACTAATACCGCGACAGTAATCAGGTAAGCCACGCCAGTGTAGAATGCCGATTTCAGCGCATCTTTTTCGCCGCCTTCAGCACGATTGGCCAGGTAATCAGATACTGCCATCGACAATGAAGCAGCAATGCCGGTGATCAAGCCCGACAAAACGATGAGTTTGGTGTTTTGAAAAGCAAAAGTCAAGCCAGCTAACGTGCCAGTCAATTCGACCAGCGCATCATTTAATCCCAAAACCATGGATCCAACATAATTAAGCCGTTCTTCATTGATCAAATTAATTAATTCTTTTTCATGCGCCTCTTCATCTGCTATCACTGGTCTAATT
>CAZNDR010000043.1:0-14539 GCA_964571835.1 uncultured Cytophagia bacterium
GAACTGAAGGGCTAAAGCCTAAAGAATTGGTGGGGAAATTAACAGATCTCCGTTCAAAAGAGTGGAGCTATTCAATTTTCATGCATAGCTCCGCCATTTATGGCGGAGAAAATTATGCAATTCGAAATCACGTGAGCTTTAGCCCAATCAGCTTTTTGACTGGTCATTCATATTATAATAATTAAAGCATTTCATTCAGAACCATTGGTCAATAGGTCTAAAAATATGTTTGATTATAATAAATATTTACGGCTGAATAAATTTCCCTTAATCTGGTGCGCTGGCTGTGGGCATGGAATTGTGATGAAAGCGATGCTCAGAGCCATCGACCGAATCGGTTTGTCCAAAGATGAGATAGTCATCGTTTCCGGCATTGGCTGCTCCAGCCGGCTGACCGGCTATGTTGATTTTAATACGCTGCATACCACGCATGGCCGCGCCATTGCCTTTGCCACTGGCATAAAAATGGTGAAACCCGAAATGACAGTTATTGTGGTCACCGGCGATGGCGATGCGACTGCTATTGGCGGAAACCATTACATTCATGCGGCGCGTCGTAATATCGATATTACGGTTGTTCTCTTTAATAACCATATTTATGGGATGACCGGCGGGCAAGTTTCACCCACTACGCCCAGCGGTTACAAAGCCAGCACTGCGCCATACGGCAGTGTCGAAAACTCCTTTAACATCAGCGGATTGGCGGAGGCTGCCGGTGCCAGCTTTGTTGCCCGTGAGACAGCCTATGACGCCATAAAATTGGACAAGCTCATCGAAAAAGCCATTCGCAAAAAAGGCTTTTCCGTTGTCGAAGCGCTCTCGCCCTGTCCGACGGCATTCGGCAGACGGAACCGACTTGGCAGTGGCTCAGCCATGCTGAGACGACTAAAAGATGATTCAATTCCCATTTCAAAAGCAGCTAATATGCCTCCAGCCGAATTAGCCAATAAAATCGTCACCGGGATTTTAGTTGATAAAGATCTACCTGAATATACTGAAAATTATCAACGACTAATTGACAGTCTTAAAAAATAGCCGTGAATCAAAATCTTTTTCTCAAAGATTTAATTATTAATTTGGGAGATGTTAATGAGTTATCGTTATGAAATTAGATTAAGTGGCGAAGGCGGTCAGGGCTTAGTATTAGCAGGAAAAATTTTAGCTGAAGCGGCAGCTATTTATGATGATAAAAATGCCACCCAAAGCCAATCCTATGGCCCGGAAGCGCGTGGCGGCGCTAGTCGATCCGAAGTCATTATATCTGACGAAGAGATTGATTATCCCAAAGCCATCAATATCGATTTGCTATTGGCCTTGACTCAAGAATCATGCAACCGATATTATAAAGACCTAAAAGAGAATGGCATATTGTTAGTCGATTCGGAGGCCGTGACTGACCTTCCACGTATCAAAGCAAAAGTGTACCAAGTGCCAATAATATCCTTAGCCAAAAATGAAGTCGGTCGCATGATGGTGGCGAACATTGTTGCCTTAGGCATCATTGCCGAAATTACTAACATAGTAACAGTAGATGCGCTGGAATCGGCGGTATTGTCGCGTGTGCCCAAAGGAACCGAACAATTAAATTTGCAGGCGCTAAAAATTGGCCGAGATTATGGAAAAAAATTATTATCAACTTAATAACGGAAAAATATATTGCCGCACTAACCACGTTCCATGGTAACTGAAAATTGTTAGAAAGTCCACATCATTGCAGCAATATTTAAATAGATTAAAAATTAGAGTCAGTGTCTTAGGCAATCACCAACAAAAATATATTCGGACCATTGAGCAATATCTTGAGCCGTTGGTGGAAAACCTGGAAAATGCAGGCAAATTAGAAATAATTCATTTATGGAAGGGCTCAACACATTTAACTGAGGAGATGGATACGGTGTTGGGCGTTGCCTCCTCTTTGGAACAAAAGCTTAATTTTATCTCTTGCTATTATGCGCTGCAAATTTTGCATCTCAATTTGCGATCGATCGATATTCTCAAACTTAAATTAACTGGCATCAGAGCAGAAAAGCGCCTTCCGATTTACCGTCAGTTCATGCTGCAAACTGGAAAAGAATTTCGGATGTTGACTGCTGCCTTCATGCAAAAATTAATCGAGCTGTTTGCCGGTTCAGCTTCGTTGCCCGAGTTCACCATTCTTGGCGTTGGCAGTCTGGCGCATCAGGATGATATTGACGTAGGCGTCATTGATGACGGCGCCACTAAACGGGAGTTTCTCAATAAGGTCATCAATCAAGTGCGCAAACGGATGTTCAAACATGCTACTGAGCTCCATTTTTATTTGTCCGAACATGTAGGCAGCGCTTATTACACTGCCTCCATTCAGGAATATCGGGATTTGCTGGATAAAGAAATTCAAGATTTTGTTATTATCAGCGAGATGTTAAATGCCGTGCCTATTTTAGGCAGCCGTCGCTTATATAAAAAATTCACCAAAGACATAACACTTCGCTATCACTATCGCGCCAATAGCGATAATAAATATCACGAAGGATATTTAAGAGGTATCCTTGGGGAAATCCGCTCGCTATTGTTGGGCAAAATCAATGAAAAAAAACTGAATCCGCAGGATGATGCTTTACGCATGATCTCTATTCTGACCTTGGCCAGCAAGACCATTTTCCGCATTTATAAAGGAAATCGCTGGGATATTCTTTCTTCGTTGCTGCGACATGATCCAGAGCGAGGCGAGTTGTATTCTAATCTTGAAAAAGCGCTGACGTTCTTCGAGATTTTCCGCCACCTTTATCAACTTTATATTGGTTTGGAAGAAGACATTTATCTGGATGATCCAGTAATTGTTGAGAGCCTGGAGAAAGTCGCCGAAACAATGGGCTATCAACCAAAAGGAGCAATCAGCGCCTGGGATCATTTGCTCATTCACTATCATGAATATGTTGATTTAGCTAAAAATTCTGCTTCGACCTTGTTGATCGATGTGACTGGCCACATCAAAACGATGAGTTTGTTTGCTGATATGGCTAAGGCAATCAAACAACCCGATCCCTACCGTAGTTATCCGGGCAACGTTGCTGTTGATTTTCTTAAGGCGACGAAATTTTTTCGTGGCACAAAATTTTGGGATGATATCATCGAAGTTGCAAAAGATCGCGATAGTTATGCCCTATTCCATTTTGTTAATGATTTTCATCAATTAAAGCCGCGCCTGCAACAGGTGTTAATCGAAAAATACGGTCTGGCTTTTCAGCAATCATTATATTCGTCCATTACCTTTTTAGAAATGCTAGCAAGGCATAAAAATAAATTAGCCTGCGCTCAGCTTAGCTTTTCATTAAATGAGGTCTTTATCAAAAATCTATTAAAGCAGGGTGTCGACCACGTTTACCGGATTATTCGGCTCTTTAGCTGGTATCCAGATTTGCTGAATAATTTTTTGACTAAATTAACACCTGATCAACAAAAAAGCTTTTTGTCCTTTAACGAAAAAGAGGTGTGGGAGCCGGAACTGCAGAGTTATCAGTCTCGGCTTAAAAGTCTGTGTCAAATTCACCTAAATACCAGCCACTACTTCAAGCGTTTTTTCACTCGCATCGTGTCACAACAGCCAATTTACATTCACTATCTGGAGAATCCCGACTCGCTGCAACAAATCGCACAAGGAATACTGGGAACAATCGATAGTATAATAAACTATAACGAACAAAAGAATCAACTCAATCGGTACCACGACATTGAGTTTCTGCGCGTTGGGTTGGAGGCGCTACAAGGCGCTTCCTTCGACAGAATCAATGAGCAATTCACGGAATTCTCTGATAATTACCTTCAAATTCTTTTTGATATTTGCAAACAGGAAGTAGCAGACCAAATTGGGGGTTCCATGCCGACCAGCGATTCACTCGCCATTTATGCGGCTGGCGGGCATGCCCGAGAGCAAGCGTTCGATGATGATTGGGATTTGATCGTTCTTTTAAATGAAAAAAATGATGAACTGCGCGATTTTGGCGACCGCGTCATCTCTAAAATGAATAGTGAAATAATCAGCCGTGGTACTATGCCACATTATCGTTTCGCCGATCATTTCGGCCATTACGTTACCTTAGTTGATGAATTGGTTGCTTTTTTTTCCACAGAGACTCAGGAAACTTTTATCGATAAATCTCAAGTTTTGGGAGCGAGAAAAATTGTCGGCAGTACCAAGTTTCAAAAAGAATTTAATCGAAAAATAATCAAACCGTTTGTCTTCGATAACTGCCAATTTTATGTCAGGCAAATGATAAACGAAATGAAAAGCCGACACCAAGAGATTAGCAGCTTAACCGACAATGAAATTGATATCAAAGAAGGTGTCGGCGGCTTGCGTGATATTGAATTCATATTGCTGATTTTTAAAGCCAAATACCAATTAGATGAGCCGCTCAACTGGAAATTAATTAATAGCCTTGGCGAAAAATTACCCCAATATAAAGAGAAATTCATTCGCCTGAAACAGAACAGCGATTTTATCAAACGGCTACGCGACCTTTATCGGTTGACGGTTTCGGCTGATGATATTTTGCAAACAGCGCAATTGGGCCTGATTGCTCACATTATGAACTATCATTCAAAGCAAAATAAAACTGCCACTGAAAAATTGATCGAAGATTATTTTGCTTCTGCTACTGAAGTCAATGAGATTATCGAGTTTTTTATTCAAGGATTGAATAATTGTTGATTGTTTATCCAAACCATTAAATGAGCTTGTTAGTGGTGCTTATCAGCACTGTGCAGCGCATCACTTCATAAATTCTTGTAGGATTCAATTGGCTAACGGGAGATAAAGCAAGCGCCATTAAAACTGCTGAAGCAATTATTAATCTGTTGTTTGACCTGTTTCAAGCGCAGATTAATATGTGCACGAGCACTACGCTGAAGCGGCGTGATAGCATTTTGCCGCAGGAATAATAACCACTTCAGCGATGGCCAAACGTAGTTATGTTTCACACAATCACGACAACCTATTTTGAACAGGCGTACTAAGTACCATTATCAACGACCTTACAGATATTTAGCGTAAGCATTTTAAATTTAAACTTTAATTAACCAGTCGAAAATTAGTTGGACCAAAGCCCAATAATTTTAGATTATTTACAAAGTGCCAATGGTTTAACTGATCAATGAGAAAAATTAGTAAAAGGTTTAACGAGCGACTATGCGCGATATTCAGAACGAAATAGATCATCGAAGAATTGAGATTGAGAAAGTCGGGGTAAAAAATTTAAAATATCCGATTGTGCTGCAAGATAAAGAAAATGTCGAACAGCATACCATCGCTTCGATAAATATGTACGTCAACCTACCGCATCATTTCCGCGGCACGCACATGAGCCGCTTTATCGAAATATTAAATAAATATCGCCGGGAAATCGATATTCATAACATGGGCGAAATAATGAAAGAGATGAAAACAAATCTTTCCGCTGAAGCAGCCCATCTGGAAATCGAGTTTCCTTATTTCATCGAAAAAAAGGCGCCGGCTTCAGGTGCCAAATCGCTGATGGAATACGCCTGCAAATTTGTCGGCGAATTGAACGATAAGATGAAAATACTCTTGGGCGTTTCAGTGCCTATTTTGACAGTTTGCCCTTGCTCTAAGGAAATTTCCAAATACGGCGCCCATAATCAGCGAGGCACTATCAACGTTCAACTTCTATTCAAAGGCTTCATCTGGATTGAAGATGTGGTTCGAATGGTAGAAAACAGTGCCTCGGGATCCATATATTCCTTGCTGAAAAGAGAAGATGAAAAGCTCGTCACGGAAAAATCTTATGAAAATCCCAAATTCGTGGAAGACGTCGTGCGCGACGTGGCGACGATACTGAATAAACAGGTGAATATTCTCTGGTATAAAGTAGAAGTGGAAAGCTATGAAAGCATACACAACCATGATGCCTATGCCTGCGTGGAGAAGAAAAATTAGCTGTCGAGTAGGAAGCTGAAGGGTTAGCGCTCAGCGCAATTACTTTTTGAGTAAGGAGTACTTTTACTTTTTGAAATATAATCAGGTGCGATTAACAGGTATGGCACGCTAAGCTACTGCAAATTTGCTGACTTTATTTTAACAACAAGTGATAAATCAAGGAGACAGAAATAGTGCAAAGGACATTAGCCATTTTGAAACCGGATTGCGTTCGGAAAAAGTTAGTGGGAAAAGTGATCAAAAGAATTGAAGCCGAAGAATTTAAAATTGTCGCCATGAAAATGGTCAAGTTGAATTCACAGACGGCTGGTGAATTTTATGCTGTCCATAAAACTAAGCCGTTTTATTACGATCTGGTATCGTTCATGTCATCCGGTCCCTGTGTGCCGATGGTATTGGAAAAAGATAATGCCATTGACGATTTTCGCAAAGTGATCGGCGCCACTGATCCAACACAGGCCGAAGAAGGGACAGTGAGAAAAATGTACGCTGACAGCAAGGAACAAAATATCGTTCACGGTTCAGATGCCCGCGAAACCGCTGCCTTTGAGATCGGTTATTTTTTCAGCGCCAAAGAATTGATAGAAAATGTGGATTAATAACGATTTCTAAAGCTCAAGCCATCTGCAAGTGGCGCTTATGAGTTAAATCGATGTGTTAGCTAATAACTGACGGCATTACTAAGTCGCATTCAGACCTGCCTTGCAGTAGCTATTGAGCACGAAAAAGGAAATATGAAATTATCCACAAACGCTGCATTTTGTGTGGTAGTTGTCTGAAAGCCTGGCCAGCCAACGCACTGGTTCATGAAAGCGGCCTGTTTCAAGGCGACGAATTTTTGCTCAACCATAAAAAAACAGTAGCCGTGCTTGATCCGTCCTGTCCAGCCATTTTGGATGTTGAAACACCGCATCAATTAGCGACTGCTTTGAACAAAATTGGCTTCACCGAAATATGGGAAGGTACTTGTGGAGTTAAATGGGTAGCAAAGGCTTATTGGCAGTTGCTGGAGAAAGAAGGCAGATAATCGATTATCTTTTGGATTTGCTTAACGCTGAATTTTTATATTCAAACATATCTGCCACCATTAGTCCCAAATTTGGTGCCGCTGGTTTTTTAATATCAAAGTCGGCAAGAATTTCGGCTCCAAGCTGTCAGCGACCGATGCTGATGCAACACAGCTCAAATAGATATTTTTGAATATCCTGCTTGACACCGCTCAGGCGATGAACGGACAAGGCGATTTGAATATTATCACTGAACATAGTTCAGCGAACGGTCGGCTCTTTATTAAAAGTCACAATACTGGCCCAGGTATTTTGCCGGAAATGAGAAGAAGGCTTTTCGACCTATTTTTTACCACCAAAGAAAAAGGCTCCAAACTGGGTTGAGCTATCTCTTACGCCATTATTGAACAGTATTTAGGGGACATTCAAGTGGATTCAAATCCGGGCAACTGCACTACTTTTACTATTTATGATGCCAATTTTTGAAAACAATGAAAAATTGAAAGACACCAATAACCATATCACCATTGGATATCAAAAAAAATGGAGAAAAAGGTGAACAAAAAAATAAAGATTTTGCTGGTTGATAATGATGTCGACTTTATCGATTTGAATAAAGCTGTTCTCTCCGAAAACGGCTATGAAGTAGTCACCGCTTTCTCTGGACAACAAGGTTTGGAAAAAGTGAGAGCGGAACTGCCCGATTTGATCGTGCTTGACCTGATGATGGAAAAACATGATAGCGGCTTTACCTTTGCCAAAAAAATAAAAGGCGATCCGCTGTTCAGAAAAATTCCCATTCTGATGCTGAGTTCAGCTGCCGAGGCTACGGGAGTAGAATTTTCCCAGTCATTAGATGGCTTTTGGATGAAAACGGATAACTATTTAAAAAAGCCGGTAACACCAGATCAACTACTGATTGAGATCAAGAAATTGTTGACTAACCAACAATTTTACCAGTCAAATGTTAACTTGCATGAAGGCAACAGCAAAAATATTAGTTGTTGATGACGAACGAGGCATTCGCGAAAAATGCCGGCGTATTTTAACCGCTGAAAATCACCTCGTAGAGACTGCAGAAAATGGGCAACAGGGCTTGGAACTCATTTATGCTCATCAGTACGATTTGATTTTGGTCGATCCTATGATGCCGGTCATGGATGGTCTGCCAATGATGGAAAAAATTCACGCTTACGATCCTGATCTGATCATGATCGCCATCACCGGCTTTGCAACAGTGGAAACAGCAGTGGAGGCAATGAGACATGGCGCCTGTGACTACCTTTCCAAACCATTTGAGCCTGATCACTTGATAACAGTGATCAACCGCGCTTTAGAGAAGCATCGCTTCGTGCAGCAGACCAAGCAGTTGATGGCAGAACGTGATCGACGACTGCTGGAGGTGGCAAATGAGAAATCAAAAATTCGTGCCATCGTCCATTCTATGGCAGATGCTGTGCTGGTCATCAATCGCGATCAGCAACTTGTCCTATGGAATCCAGCCGCGATAAAAATGTTGAATATCACCAACAAGATAGAGCCAGGGCAGCATCTGACCGACATCATTTCTTTGCCTGATTTGACTGAAACGATTAAAAAAGCCATTGATCCCATCGCAGCGAAATTTACTTCATTGTCTGAAGAAATTCGCCTGAACAATTCCACGCCGCATACCTTAATGGCAAATGTTTCAGCGGTTTGGGACGAAAACCTCGAGATGTTAGGCGTGGTTTGCATTTTAAGAGACATCACCCAGTTCAAACAAATCGAGCGAGTAAAATCCCAATTCGTTTCAATGGTGGCACATGAACTGCGCGCGCCGCTGTCGGCTATTTCCAATTACCTGGCGAGCTATCTTGCTAACCCAGCTGGCGATAATCCCGAATGCAACCGGCAGATGTTGCAGCGGTCCAAAGAACGGGCGGATTCGCTGCTCAATCTCATTGAAGATTTGTTGCAGATTTCTCGCTTGGAGGCTCAGCAGGCAAGTCAAAAAAAAGAATTGCTGCACCTTTCAAAAATTATCCAACATACCGTTGAATGGTTGACTCCGCAAGCTAATGACAAACACATTACCATTGAAATGGAGATGCCCGGTCCTTGTCCAGCCATTGAAGCTGACCGAGTCGAGATGGAGCAGCTTTTTACCAATCTCATTTCCAATGCCATCAAGTACAATCGTGATCATGGCAAAATTTCTATTTCCTGTTTATCGAATGATAATTTTTTTACCATCAAAATTGAAGACACAGGCATTGGCATTGCTGAAGAAGATCTGCCTCATATTTTCGAGGATTTTTTTCGCATCTCTCGAGAGGAGACCAGATACCTCACCGGCACCGGGCTGGGTCTTTCCATTGTCAAAAGAATTGTTGAATCAAATTTAGGTAGCATTAATGTGGCAAGTGAATTAAATAAAGGGACAACTTTTTCTGTTAGCTTCCCCATCAAACGACCATAATATATTGAAGAAAAAAAAATAAACCAAAAAGGAATCCTGTGAATCACATGTACAAATTAAATGAAATAGCTGAAAGGCGCGACTTGGCGCCGTCGCTGGTTCTATTCAAACTATTTGCACCTGACATTGCTAAAAAAGTAAACGCTGGTCAATTTGTTGTGCTCAGAGCCGATGATTATGCCGAGCGTATTCCGCTCACCGTTGCTGAATATGATCGTGAATTAGGGCTCATCACTGTGATAATTCAAGAAGTGGGTGTTTCGACACTCAAATTGGGAAAATTTCAGCCGGGCCAGGTCATTTTGGATGTAGTGGGGCCATTGGGACATAAAAGCCAGATCAAAAATTTTGGCACCGTGGTCTGCATTGGCGGTGGCGTGGGCATTGCTCCAGTCTTGCCGATTGCCAAAGCGCTTTTTGAGGCAGGCAATAAGGTCATATCCATCATTGGCGCCCGCAGCCAACAGTTGCTGATATTGGAAAACGAAATGAAGGCAGTCAGCAGTCAGCTTTTTGTTACCACTGATGATGGCTCTTATGGTTTTCATGGCTTTGTCACTGATGTGCTAAAAAATTTGATTGAAAAAGAAAAAATAAAAATTGACCGGGTGATCGCTATTGGGCCGGTAGTGATGATGAAAGCCGTTGCCAAAGTTACGCAAAATTGCCAAATAGAAACCATTGTTAGCCTCAATTCGATCATGGTCGATGGCACTGGTATGTGTGGCGGTTGCCGCACGACCATAAATGGCAAAACTAAATTTGTCTGCGTTAACGGGCCTGAGTTTGATGCTCATCAAGTCAATTTCGATGAACTGATGCGGCGGCAACAGATGTACGCCCGAGAAGAGCGCCGGGCATTGTGGGATCATCAATGCAAACTTGACCAGGCGACAAAAGCACTGACCAAAGCAAAAGTCCGTGAACCGATGCCGGTTCAAGAGCCCAAAATTCGCATTCAAAATTTTAACGAAGTGGCGCTGGGTTATTCTCAACAACAGGCGCGCCGCGAGGCCGCTCGTTGTCTGCAATGCAAAAAACAGCCATGTGTGAGCGGCTGCCCAGTGAATATCGATATCCCTGGCTTCATTAACAAAATTAAAGAAGGCGATTTTATGGGAGCTATTCACCGAATCAAAGAAACCAACAGCTTGCCGGCAGTGTGCGGTCGGGTTTGTCCGCAGGAAGAGCAGTGCGAGAAAGTTTGTATATTGGCCAAGAAGGGTCAGCCTATCGCCATTGGACGATTGGAGCGATTCGCTGCTGACTATGAATTTGCTCATGGTGATATCATCATCCCCAAGCCAACCAAACGAACTGGCAAAAAAATTGCCGTCATCGGTGGTGGACCAGCGGGACTGACTGTCGCCGGAGATTTGGCGAAAAGAGGACACAGCGTCACTATTTTTGAAGCGCTGCACAAACCCGGGGGTGTATTAGTTTATGGCATTCCTGAATTCCGTCTCCCAAAAAGTATTGTTCAAGTAGAAATAGATTACGTTCGAAAATTGGGCGTGGAAATCAAAGAAAACACTATCATCGGTCAAACCAAAAATTTGGATGACTTATTGAATGATGGTTATGCCGCCATCTTCATCGGCACCGGCGCTGGACTTCCCTATTTTTTAGGCATTCCGGGCGAAAATCTAAACGGCATTTATTCCGCTAATGAATTCCTCACCCGAAATAATTTGATGAAATCCTATCTGTTCCCGGAATACGATACGCCAGTCCGTCTTGCAGATCGCGTGGCAGTAATTGGCGGTGGTAATGTTGCCATGGATGCCGCCCGCGTCGCCAAACGGCTCGGCAGTGAGCATGTATATTTGGTTTACCGGCGATCGCGAACCGAACTGCCGGCTCGCGCCGAAGAAGTCGAGCATGCTGAAGAAGAAAGCATCGAATTCAATTTATTGACCAATCCAATCCGTTTTATCGGCGATGACAAAGGTTGGCTCAAGGGAATGGAATGCCTGCGCATGGAATTGGGCGAACCTGACGGCTCGGGCAGAAGACGACCGGTACCCATTCCCGGCTCAGAATTTGTTATCAACTGCGAAGTGGCTGTCGTTGCTATCGGTCAGGGACCCAATCCGCTTTTGACGCAAAGCTTGCCCGATTTGCAATTGACCAAATGGGGCAATATTGTCGCTGACGAAGAAACTGGCAAGACCAGCAAAAAGGGCATCTTTGCCGGCGGCGATATCGTCACCGGTGCAGCAACGGTCATTCTGGCCATGGGCGCTGGCAAAAAGGCAGCGGTGGCAATCGATAAATATTTGCAGGATGGAAGTTGGTGAGATGAAATAACTTCACCGGTGCACAGGAACCATCCTGTCAGTGATGCGGGTAGTGACTTTTTTATAACTGAAAAATAGCTTGATTTTTTTGATTCGATCGGCTATATGTAAATAAATTTAACCGATAACCTCCAAGCACTATGAAATGATGAAGCGCTCCGAGCTATTCTATATTCTGGTCGACTGGAATTACTGGGGCAATTTTAGCGTGCAACTCAAGGAACGCCCACAATATATTCGCCGCCTTACCACAATTTTTGCTCAGCGAACAGCTTTTGCCTTACCAGGCATTCGTCGCGCTGACAAATCTCCGCTTTGAGCGCTGCCGATCAAAGGCAGGAGGAGCTGGTGCTGTGATTTCGATAATATGCTGTTGAAAGATCTGGTCAAAAAGCAGCTACCTTTCTCACCATTGGCATTGTCTTATTGGAACGATTATCAACATCAGCAAATTAATTTTGTGATGAAAGAGGCAACTGCTATGCAATAGCTTATTTAGGTGTGCTGGCACATCTTTTCACCCGCCTTACTGAACCGTGAAGTCAATAATTTGCTTAAAGCAAGCGCAGAACTTAGCTGTGAGGATTTATTAATCATCACTGACGACGATGAGTCGCAAAAGGCATATCCAATAACTAAGCGCATCAAAAATTTACAATTTGTACTGTTATGGAAATGATCATTAGCATTCGGTGGTTTAGAATCTTTTTATCATCAATCACCCTGGTTATGTTAAGCGCAGCCGAACCGGGTTGGGCTAGATCAGCTAAAGTAAGCATTTATGTACAACTTTCAGATAGCGGCAAACCTTTTGCCGGCGCGAAGGTGACACTTACCAATACTTCAAGTGGCTTTACTTATTTAGATTCTACCGATGCTCTGGGGCATTGTCTTTTTGCCAATGTGTTCACCCAGGCTGATGACTCCGAAAGCCATCAGCCTAGCAAATTCCATCTCTGGCAAAATTATCCCAATCCTTTTTCCGAGAGCACTGTGTTAACGATTGAACTTCCCCATGCAGGTCTTGTGTACGTCGAGCTATATAATTTGCTCGGCAAGAAAATTAAAACACTAACACTCGAAAAATGTGCTGCTGGGAATGTACCCATTTTCTGGGATGGTCGTCTGGAAAATGGTTCGCGAGCATCAGCCGGATTATATTTCATTCGAGTCAGTTTTGAAAATACGATTCGCGTTATCAAAATGGTGAAAACTGAACAAGAGGTGCCTATTGGGACAAATCAAATCAATTCGCTATTGAAGCCAGTTAACACCTCTGACGAGGATTATGTAATAACTGTACAAGCCCGAGGATATCAGCCACAAACAAAAACAGTGACCATTTCTGCTGATACAACATTTACTTTTTATCTCGTTATGCTAACAAAAAACCAACCCCCGGTTGTTCTGCTTTCGGTTGATCCGGATACCGGAAATATCGACACTGTTTACCATTTCCATGCTGCGGGAAGTGACGATACGACGCCTGATGATAGCTTGTTATACTCCTTCAAGTTTGACAATGAGGATTGGTCCAAATGGAGTGAGTCATACGATGTCTTCACGAAATTCAGCTCCAACGGCTCTCACAGAGGCTTTGCCAGAGCCAGGGACGAACAAGGTGCTGTCAGCGCGATTGATAGTGTCGATGTTTTGGTTGTTAAGAACCAGGCTCCAAATGTTGAGCTGACTGTTAATCCTAGTGAAGGTTATTGGAATACTTTGTTTAATTATCGTGCTGTTGGTAGTGATGAGGAGACTGCTGCTGATGCTTTGTTGTTCAGTTTTAGTTTTGATGGTGCTAATTGGAGTGATTGGGGCAGTGCAAAAGATTTGTTTTATGAGTGGGGTAAGGATAACAAAGGTGTTAGGTGGATGTATGTTAAAGCTATGGATGCTGATGGTGGTGTTAGTTTGCCTGACAGCGTTGATGTTTTAGTCATGAACATGAAGCCTGATGCTGTGATGACTGCAACTCCTAGTACAGGCTACGCTCCTCTTGGTGTTGTTTTTGATGGTAGTGCGAGCTCTGACTTAGATGGTGTTATCAATAATTACAGGTGGGTTTTTGGTGATGGGAGTGCTGATGGCAGTGGCGTGAAAGCGAATCATACTTATGGTAAGCCTGGGAGTTATACTGCTTTGCTTATTGTTACTGATAATGATGCTGTTGCTGATACTGCTAGGCAGGTTATTGGTGTTGATGATCCCGGCATCTCTTTTGAGGGCAAAACAACTCATTACAGGACTGATGCTGGTGTTCCTAATTTGTATGTGAAGCTGACTAATAACACTACAGGGCAGAGTTTTGAAACAACAACTGATGATAGTGGTAGCTTTAAGCTTGAGCATTTGCCTAAGGGAAGTTATAGGCTGGAGGTTTTTGATGAGACTGAGCGTTTTGATCCTGCTGAGCCTTTTAGCGTTGATAAGTACAGGAAGATTGGCCGGTGGTATGATTACGGCATTGACAGTCTTGTTCTGAATGAAAACACAAAGCAAGATATTGTGATGATTGATGAATCCTTCAACCCAGCAGCAACAAAAGAATCAGAAATCTACGAGAAATTCCAACTGCAGCAGTATAAGGATTTAACCACTAAATATGATGCTCCTGATCTTCACAGATGGAAGACTGTTGATGAAGGTGGGAAAATTTTGGTGTATCTTAATTATGAGAATGCTAAGCAGTATTGTAGGGATAATATTAATCCTGATCCGAGTATTATTGCTGCAGATTTGTTCATGGAGAAGGGCCGGGCTGCTATGGATTCTGTCAATTCAGATATCTTTTTGGAGATACAAAAGGACCAAATACCTCCTGACAGCAGTGGAG
>CAZNDR010000044.1:0-14481 GCA_964571835.1 uncultured Cytophagia bacterium
CACAATTTTTCAGTGACTTAATAACTGTAGAATAACTTCATTTTAGAAATTTAGGAGGAAATTGATACCAAAGCTGACAAACATTTTTGCACGTGATCTTTTTTTATTTCCTCTAAACAAAAAACGATGCCTATAAGATTAAAAATTTCTCTTGCTTTATCGAAATTACTTACTTATATTGCCCGCCCTTAATTAAAAAACATACGAACGCTTTGTACGACCCAGGCCTTAGATGCTTTGTATGCTTAATGACAACAGGCCTAACAGGAAAGAGAAAGAGGGGAGGTACCTACCTTAGTTTTCGGATGAAGACAATAATTATTATTAATCATATTTGGAGAATGACCATGAAACGCTTTTTTTTATTGTTGCTAATCACCTCAATGCTGATTTTTGTCGTTGCAGCCTTTGCTGGCGAACAAGATTTTGTGCTAGTCAATAATACAGGTCTCACCATTCAGGCATTCTATTGTTCGCCCAATAATACTGATGATTGGGAAGAGGACGTACTGGGTCAAGATGTTTTGCCGGATGGCGAAAGTGTGGAAATTACCTTTGCCACTGACACTGAAGAATGCCTGTGGGATCTGATGATTGTCGATGAAGACGGCGATAAAGTGTATTGGCAAGATATCAACCTTTGCCAGGCAGCTAAAGTCACACTGTTTTACAAAGACAATAAACCGACAGCTAACATTGAAGAGGTTGCCACCGGGAAACAAGACTTTGTTCTGATCAACCAGACTGGTCTTACCATTGACCAATTTTATTGTTCTCCCAATAATACTGATGATTGGGAAGAGGACGTACTGGGTCAAGATGTTTTGCCAGATGGCGAAAGCGTGGAAATTACCTTTGCTACTGAAACCGAAGAGTGTCTGTGGGATTTGATGATTGTTGATGAAGATGGCGATAAAATTTACTGGCAGGATATCAATCTCTGTGAAGCGGTTAAAATAACTTTGTACTATCAGGATGGGAAACCAACCGCTTCCATTGAAAAAGCAGAATAGCATGAATTAAAAATGAGGTGGGCCTGGTCCCACCTCATTTTTTTCTGATAGAATTATCAAATTGGACCTTCAATTTCCAGCTAATTTCACAGTCCACTGATGCAAATTCAAAATGACCAAATTCCAAAACCTTTCCGATAACTGGCGGATAAATTTCAATCACCAAATTTCAAGCAGCAAAACTTCTGGCAATAACGACAAGATTGGCAATAGAATATATTTTTCAAGGCGCTTGTAGATTTCGACATTAATTCGAACATTCTTTAATTAAGGCTACTGCGATCAAATATCCTTGCCAGGAATGGATTGGAACCATTCTCAGATTCGGATGAAAATTTAAGTCCATGATTACGTTTTCTTTTAATCGGCGCTGATCCCAAAATATGCCTTTGACCTGATGAGCTTTTTTCGAGACTCACAAATTTTATCACCAATTCATCTTATCTTTCACAAAAATTAATTGACTATTGCTATTTGTTTTCTTAAATTTGCTCAACTTATAAAATTTCATATTTATCATTTTTAGACGATAATAATTTTATTAAGGGAGTGCAATGGCTATCAAAATTACAGGAAAAAATCTTAACATAGAAGATGTTTACCAGGTGGCTTACGAGAAAGAAAAGGTCGAACTTCATCCTGAAGCGTTGTTGCGGTTAAAAAAATGTCGTGCTTTTATTGAAAAGAAAATCAATGAAAAAGAGATCATGTACGGCGTTAATACGGGCATTGGTGAATTTTCCGAAATCATTTTGACCGATGAGCAAGTGAAGCAGTTTCAAAAATTTCTCATCTACAACCACTCCGCTGGAATTGGTGAACCGGTTCCAATCGCCGAAGTCAGAGCGGCTATGTTAGCGCGCTGTAATGTTCATGCCAACGGTTTTTCTGGCTGCCGTCCCGAGATTACTCAAACTTTGATCGAGATGCTAAACAAAGGAGTTACACCAGTAGTTTGTCAAAAAGGTAGTGTCGGTGCCTGTGGAGACTTATCGCCGATGAGCCAAATGGCCTTACTGATGATAGGTGAAGGCGAGGCCTTTTTTCAGGGCGAACGTCTGCCGGGGCGAGTCGCTTTGGAAAAAGCCGGCATTTCAGTACCCGGCTTGTCCGCTCGAGATGGCCTGGCTATTATCAATGGCAGCAATTTAATTTGCGGTATAGGTTGCCTGCAAATTTATGAAGCAGAACGGTTCATTAAACAAGCTGAAATCGCCGCTTCCATGACGCTCGAAGCGCTAATGGCAAATTTGAAACCGTATGATACACGTCTGCACAAGCTGCGGGGATTTGCGGGTGCCATTACTTCGGCCGAAAATATAAAAAGAATGATTGACGGTTCTGACCTCTTATCGGGTCAGGTGAAAGTGAAAGTGCAGGACGCCTACAGCATGCGTTCCACGCCGCAGGTATTGGGCACCGCCAGAGACCAACTTCGTTGGACGCGCAGCCAATTCGAAATTGAGCTGAATGGCGTCGGTGATAATCCAATTTTTTTGCCCGACGACGGCATTGTGCTCACTGGTGCTAATTTTCAAGGCTCACCAATCAGCGTGCCTTTGGATATGCTGGGTGCTTGCTTAACCATGGTATCTGTCATTTCAGAAAGACGATTGAATCGCTTGCTCAATCCTGCGCTGAGCATTGGGCTGCCAGCGTTTCTCACCAAAGGTGCAGGTATGTTTTCCGGACTCATGCTGAGTCAGTACACGGCTGACATGATGATCGTCGAGCAGCGAATCCTTTCCACGCCAGCTTCGATTCAATCCATTCCTGCCGCAGCTGACCAAGAAGATTTTGTCAGCATGGGCATGAATACGGCTTTAAAAACAAAACAAATTCTCGACAATGCCTATGGCATTGTGGGAATTGAGTTCATTGCCGCAGCTCAAGCTCTCGATTTCAGAAATTTTAACTTTGGCAAAGGGACTCAGGCAGCACATCGAGCCGTCCGACAAGTTGTCAGACATCTTGAAGAAGACCGTCCCCTGTACCCGGATCATAATAATATGAAAGCAGCAGTGAAAAATAGAGAGATATTGGCAGCCGTTGAAAAAGAGATTGGAGAGCTGAAGTCGTATTAAATTCCGTATTGATGGAGCACAGTTGATGACAAAAGGGAAGTCAGCTTGCTCATCGTAAGAGAGTTAGAAAATGGGGAAATGGCCAAAAGCCTAACCAAAAAAGGATATTAGGTGTTTTATCAAAAAAGAAGCTCTTGGTAGATATTGTCGGTTTAGCTTGAAAATATTAATCACAGCAGCTCCTTTTGCAGCGATAGCAAAATAGCTATGGTCGCTGCTTTTTATCGCTTCCAAGACACAGTAACCATAATGATGACCATTAAACTCAACCATGTCAGCAGAGAAAAAAATTTTATCTATTTTCTATCGCCCAGTCTTGAGAATAAGCTTGATAAATCTCAGTCAATCTGCTGGATTATTGCCTCTTTAAATGAAATGAAGCTGAACAGGGAATTTTTTTTGCTCAGGTTTAATTCACTAAAGCAGGGACTGCATTTTATAAAAACAAAATTTATACCCTGTCAAGACGGTATTGCCTGCTAAATCAATTATCTGCCGTCCAAAATAATAATTGACATTCATCTTATTTATGATTATATTTTTGCTGGTTGATATCCATAAATATTTCAAATGATCGCCGGTGTTCTAATTGCTTTTGATTGCGGTAGATTTCTAAATGATTGTTGAGAAATTTATAAAGAGACGTCTCAGCATCTTTTTCTCTTTTCTTTCACTTCTTTACTTCCTTTTGCTCGACCTTCATCCCGATGAAAAAGTTAGTAGTGTTCACGGTTTTGTCATTGACGTTCAAACTCGGCTGCCTCTGGCAAATGTCCAAGTGAAGGTAAAAGGCACTTTTTTGAGTGCAATCACCGACATTGAAGGGAAGTTCGTTATTGAGCAGGTGCCAGCGGGCGAGATTATTCTTGAATTGAGCAAAGGCGGTTTTCAAAAGTTGATTCTGCCAGGCATAAAAATAGCTGTTGATCAGCAGACGCAGCTTGTGGCAGAATTGTCCAACTGTGAAATTGGCCTGGAAGATGTCTTTTTTTTTATCGGTGGAATCGAAGTTATTGCCAACAGAGAATTACTGCCTGATGCTATCGAAACTACCACGCAGATTCATTCGGGCGACATTGAACATATTCAAGCAACCAGTTTGGGCGATGTGTTAGATTTAGTTCCCGGTGTGGAAATGAAAAATCAGCCCACTTTAAAAAACGTCAGCAAGGCGAAAATTCGAGACCCACGCGAAGAAAACCATCTGACCTCTTTTAGCACCAAAATAATTGTCGATGATATCCCTTTCTCAAATAATGTTAATTTGCAAGGTGCGGCATTTAAATCCGTTTACACCGGTACAGGCGATGGAATTGATCTCAGAGAAATTCCTGCCGATAATATCGAATCCATTGATATCATAAGAGGCATTGCTCCGGCTACTTACGGTGATTTTATGGGCGGGCTTATCAATGTCAAAACAAAAAAATACGATCAACTGCTTTATCGGCTAAAAGCCAAAACCAACCCGGATACTAAGGAATTTAATTTTGGAGGAAGCATTCCGCTCCCATCATTCCACGTCAATTATAATGTGAATATGGCCTTTTGCGAACGGGACATCAGGAAAGATTATGATGACACAAAACGGTTGACCGGCCAGTGTTCAATAATAAACAGCCTACGTGATGAACGACTTATTTTCGAGAATAAATTCAAATATTATTCTCTATTCGAAAATGTAAAACAGGATCCGCTGGACCCAAATAGACAAATTAGTACCGGCAAGGGCTATCGCTTTATTTATGGGAATGAAGTTTCTTATCTATGGAATACTGAAAATAAATTATTTTCAAACTTATTCTTGAATTATCGGAGGGCTGACTCTTTTCAACAATTTATGGTACAAGGAATTGATGGCATTATTTCAACGCTAACAGATAGCGGAACCATGGCTGGCATTAAACGAGAGAAACCGTACCTTTATCAGCAACGAACGCTGGGAGATGAACTCAGCCTCGGTTATACCTTTCAATGGAGTTCGAATTTTGTCGCCGCCAAATTGCGTCATTTGTTAAAAATTGGTAATGATTTGCTCTATGAAAATAATTATGGCAAAGGGCTGAGCTTTGATGCCAATTTTCCTCCGACTCAAAAGGGAAATCGTCCCCGTTCCTTTGATGATGTGCCAGGCCTTTTTCAATACAGCCTTTATATCAATGATCAAATCAAAGGACAGCTGGGGAATGAATTTGTTCTAGAGGTGGGTCTGCGCTATGAACGATACGATGCTGGATATCTTAAGGGCTTAATGCTTTTCCACGCTCAAAACGGAACTTTTTTCAATCCAAGAATGAATGCCGCTTATCAGCTATCGCCAAGTACGCAACTTCGCGTCGGCTTTGGAAAATCATCCAAAGCACCAGCCCTCCCCCAGATTTTTCCTGATGATTATTATTTGGATGTTCAAGATATTATCCCAATTAATGAAGAAATTTTTATTCGCGATAGCATTATCAGTACCTATAAATTTGATCAATCCAATCTGAGATTAAAAGGCTTTCAAGAACAGAAATATGAATTGAGCCTCGATCAGAAGATTGGCACGTTCGGCTTATCGTTGACTGGCTATTATGCTGAGCGAAAGGGCGAGCCTGTACAGCAAATTCAACCATTTGTCTACCACGCATATAGCAGACCTAATTGGCCAGACTTGAAGCAAAGCTACATCAGCGGCACATTTTTAAACTATTATCAGAAAACGACCAATAGCGGTCGGTCTATTTTTAGTGGGTTGGAATTAACTTTGCAAACAGAACAGATTCAACAAATCAACCTGGATTTGCTAATTAATGCAGCTTATGTCCAGGTCAACGAGAAAAAGCAGAGTCTATTGGGCGAAATTATTTACCCCAATAATACCATACCTTTTTACAATCATCATGGCAAGTGGGCAGAAAATCTCATTTTCACCTATCAATTAAACTACCGGTCAAAAATATTAGGTTTGTGGCTTACGCTCACCGCTCAACATGTGCCTCTTAATAGAAATAAAACGCGGGGCGAAAACGATACTCTGGCTGTGGCTTACTACGATGGGGCGACAAATCAGATGGTCTATATAAATGAAACAGATCGTCTAAATGAGCAATATCAGATATACCATGTCAGCAAAAATCCGCTGTACTATAAGATCAATTCATTCGATGCAAAATGGCTGTTCAATCTCAGTTTGAGCAAAGCCTTGTGCCGCGGTATGGAAGTCTCGCTATTTGTCAATAATTTATGGGACGACCGAGCGATTCAGGAGAATCCTGCCAGCCCCGGTCTTTACCTCTATCGCAATCCAGAAATATTTTATGGACTTGAGTTTAGCATGCAATTTGACAGATTATTGGCAAAGTAAATAAATAGCTGCACCTCTTGGATAATGATAATTTTTCTTTTAAAATAATTATCAGCATGTGGAGCTTGCTGTGAAAAATTGGCCGCTTATTTTCTTATTGTCTTTAATTTATGCTGCCCTGAACAGTTGCTCACTGAATAAGCCAACTGATGTTGATGGCAAGTGTTCTCTTCACCTGATAGCTGTTGATACAACAGGAGTTTATCAGCCGGATGCGGTGACGGGTATCGCCGCTGTCGATAGCGCCGAAGTCAAAATCTATTCACCACAGTACAATAAAACCTATTACGGCTTGACGGATGAGCATGGCAAATTTAATATTGAAGATTTATTAGCCTCAAGATACATTATTAGTGTCAGCAAACTAGTCCCAGAATATTCGAAACCTGATGAGCTACCCAAAAACAAAGATATGCTGTTAAATGGTCTTTTTGAGTCTGCCATTTTTAAAAATCAAGCCATAACGACAGATACGATAAAATTAGATAAAAAAATTTTATCGGGAATCCTTATTAATGAAATTTACTACAGTGGCAACAACTGCAATGGTACTGCCTGGGGAGACCAATTTGTCGAGCTATACAATGCGTCCGATGTCACGCTCTTTTTAGATCAACTGATTGTTGCCACTACTATCATGCCAGCAAATTATTTTAATGACTATGCAGAGGCCAAAATTGTGTACCAATTCCCCGGTAGTGGCTATGATTTTCCGATAGCTCCAGGTGAATTTGTGGTAATAGCCCAAGACGCAATCAATCACACAATTGAAGGTAGTGATTTTTGCAGCGTTGATCTTTCCCAGGCTGAGTGGGAATTTTTCAATCAGTACGGAGATAACGATAACGACCTTGTGCCGAATTTGGAAAATATAAATCCTAATAAAAAGGGCGAGTTTATTATGGGCTTGGTTTATGGTGGCTTATTTCTGATTAAGAGGGGAAAAACCAATGAATTGACATTCAGTTCCACTGGCAGTATTTTGTTTGATCTTAATGATCTATTGGATGGCGTTCAATATTCCCGAAGTGACGATATTCCAAAAATATTTCATGAGAAAATTGACGCTGGTTTTGCCGGTATTGGCCTGCAAAAATATACTGGCATGTCCATCGAGAGAGAAAATCCTCTCACCGGCGAAGCGGGGTACGATACGGACAACAGCGCAGTTGACTTTGTCATCAATAGTTCGCCAACGCCCGGCTTCCAGCATAAAAAAAACTGATAAGTAATGAGGCCGTAGCTTAGCTTTTTAGCTAAGACAAATTATTCAGGAGTTTAGCCATTGGTAAAGGGAAGCAAACACGAAAAGATAATAATACTAACCTTATTATTAATGCTATTTTTTTTTCTTCGAAACGATAGTCAAGCTTCCTGGATTCGAGTTGCTTCGTTAGCTCAGATGTCTTTGATTATTGAAGATCCAGACAACCAACTCAACCTGTACGATTTTGGCGGAAATCCAGCCTGGCTTTGCTTAAATGAACAACGTTCCTGGCTGCGCTTTTCTTTCGTGAGTTTTCAAACCATGGGAAACTTTAGACGAAGGTACGATCCAGAAAAGTTGACTGATTTGAATTTTTTATTCGAGGGTGTCAAAATATTAGAGAACGATCAGGTTTTTTATGGAGCAGTAACTTTGCATCAGGTGCAGATGAAAGAAGTGGAGTCTGCCATCACTCGCCAGCCATATGCCAACCATCCGTTCCGATTGACCGACAATACCTCAGGCACTATAAACTACACCGGCCCCAACGTCAATTTTCGCTTCAGCCGAAATATCTTTCAACAAAAATTATTTATAGGAGGCGCTGCAACTTATCAAATCGAAACCGGGCTCAAGGATAATTTTCCTCAGCCTCGTACTATTTATCGCTACGCCCAATTTGGCATTGGTTTAGCCTACCGTTTTTCGCCTCAGTTCAGCTTAGGCACGACTTTTGATCATGCCAATACTTTAGAGTTTACCGAGATCATTGAACCCGGTTCTTTTGAAACGCGCCGTATCGAGATCAAAAAATTCAGAGGCGAATTTTTATTCACCGAAAGCAAAGGTAGCTTGGAAAGGTTTGCTAAGAATTTGACTTATGAAATCGGCTGGCAATTGAGCTATGCCCCTCTTCGGCTGGTAACTTCTGCGATGCTGTGTCGCTTTCGCTTCCAGCACCTCATCGTAACAGAGAATCGTTTTCGACCAATCAAGGAGGGTTGCTGGAAAGAGCAGGGGTACGAAATTTTTTGGCGAACACGCTTCAAGTTGCCGAGATTGCCGTTTCGGCTGGGATTGGATTTTCAGCACGCTTATTTTGATGATTGGGCGCAGCACCCCGATTTTCCAGTGCTTCTGGATGCAGATCGTGCAACCATAAATCGTCTCGGTCTAGGATTTTCTTATGAACCAATCCACCTGCCAATTTTAGTGGCAGCACAGTTTTTTGTTTCTCGTTCAGAATTAAGAAAAAATGACTATCCCGCTGACTTGATCAAATCAGGTCCTCTGGAAAATCAAAGTGCGCACCTCGGATTGGAATATTTTTTCTATCAAAAAATGAGCCTGCGCAGCGGTGTCATTTATGCTATTCAGCAAATTAGTGAGCAGCTGCTTGCCTTTAGTGAATTTCAACCCAAAAATAAATCCACCTGTCTGACTGCTGGATTGGCTCGGAACGATAAATTTTTTGAAATTGAAGTCTATGGCTTTTGGGGCGAGCAACTTCCATCCTCAACCATGTATTACGAAAAAAAACGAGATCAATGGGGAGCTATCTTTTCGCTTAAATATTTTCAAGACTAGTACTGATTGATAATACATTCTACCCCATCAAAGCTGTTAGCTTAAGGAAGGCGCGACTGGTATCTTGCGGAAGAAGTGCTTTGTCGCCAAGATGATCTTTGGAGCCGCCTTGAAATTAATTTTAGCCAGTGATAGCTACTGGGTGACTTGCTTTGAAGATAGAGCTAAAAATAAAAAACATGCCCTGACGAAAAAATGCTATTTCGCCAGGGCAAGTTGAAAGCTAAGAAATTGGACTTCTGTGTAAATTATAAATTATTACCGTTATTCGTTTTTTTCCGGACGATATTGGTAATGGAACGAAAATCAATTTTGCCGCTGCCCATTTTGGGCATTTCGGGCAGTACAATAAATTTTTTCGGTAGCGAGATGGCAGGCAGTTTCTGAGCTAATTTTTTCAGTATCTCTTTTTCGTTAATTTCCTTGGTTACTGCCGCGACAATTTTCGCACCTTTTACTGAATCAGGAACTTCCACTACGCAGCAATCTATTCCTGCCGGCAAAATCCGCTCTAACTCTAATTCAGTTCTGACCAGAGACACCATTTCACCGCCGATTTTCACAAATCGCTTTAATCTTCCCTTGTGCCACAAATAACCATCTTCATCAATTAAGCCCATATCGCCAGTGTCGTACCAGCCATCACGGATGTGAAGAGCAGTCTCCTCCAAATCGTCAAAATAACCCTTCATCACCAGGTCGCCTTTGACCATGATTTTTCCTTCTTGATTCGGGCCACATTCTATGCCGGAATTAATATCTTCGATTTTGACTTTTACGCTAGGGAACGGCTTGCCAATACTGCCAGGGCGATTATCATCCAGCGTGTTGGCTGAAATAGCAGGGCTGGTTTCGGTGACGCCATAACCTTCAAGGAGGATTTTATTGTGCTTTTGCAGATAACCTTGACGCAACGAATCTGAGACTTTGTCGGCGCCGCCTATCATAATTCTCATCGAATCAAAATCACCCGGTTGTGACTCGCGCAAATAACCGGCGAAAAATATTGGCGTCGAAGCCATCATGGTCGCTTTGTATTCCCGAATGAGCTTGGGAATCGTTTTGTAATCTAACGGATTGGCATAAGTAACCGCAGTCATACCTTTGGTTAGCGGCAGCCAAAAATTAGCCATGTAGCCAAAGGAATGAAAAACCGGTAGCATTGACAAAATGATATCTTTATCGGTCAATTTAAAAACAGCAAACGCATCATTGACATTGGAGCCGACACTGCGATGGGTGAGTTGAACGGCCTTAGGATCTTTTTCACTGCCGCTGGTAAAAAGAATAACCACGTTGTCATCGATGTGTGCTTTAGGCGTTGCATGGATGATTGAGGCAGCAGGTAATTTTGATTTAAGGGCTGCCTTAAGTTTTTCACCGGCTGACAGTTGCTCCATGATATCTTCTATAAAAATCATGCCGCTAACCATCCGCGCGCCTATCTTGATTAGAAGCGCTTTGGAGGTGATAATCGTTTTAAAGCCACACTTTTCTTGTGCGTATTCACAATTATCTGAAGCACCAGTGGAATAATTGATCATAACCGGCACCTTGCCCGCCATGAGCAATCCAATCGAAGTTAGCATCGCACCTGCCGAGGTGGGAATCATCACTCCGATATAGCCTTCTTTCAATTTTTTAAAGCGATTGGCCAGAATTAATGATGCAATCAAAGCACGTTGATACGAGATCTCCTTATCCGTCGTTTTATCGACCAAGGCCAGTTTTTTAGAATACTTTTTTGCTGTTTTTATGAATTCATGATGAAGAATCATGGCATTTTCTCCTGTCATCTTATTTTTGATGGTGACTTAAAAATAGGCGGGGTTCACTGAAATAGTAAAGTAAAAAAAAATGACATTGTCAAGCAAAATTTTCAAATGGTCATTTTTTCTCTTCGTTATTAAAAAGCGGAACTAACAAAAGATCGGTTTTCTTTTTCTCATATTACAGCTCAACCAAAACTTTTTTAATCTTTTCTTCGTCGACTTCAATTCCCAAGCCTGTGCCCACAGGCAAAGCTAATTTGCCTTGTTGGGGAGCTAATGGTTTTTTTAGCACGCTGAAGTCAATGAATTGAGGGCCATTTAAGGCAGCAGGAAGCTGATAATCGAACGCACCATAAAGCGCCAACGTCGCTGCTAGGGAAATATCTGGATCGGTCAAGCCGCTGCCCAAAAACATCAAACCAGCATCCAGCAAAATTTCGATTTGCCGTTTAGCGGAAAGCAAACCGCCGCAGCGAGCTGGTTTCATGGCTACACCATCCAACAGATTGAGGCGAATGAATTCAATCAACGTCGCCGGCGATACGATGCCTTCATCCATCAAAATGGGCAAAGCCCCCTGTTTTTTTAATTCACCATAGCCGGACAAATTATTGATCCGCAGTGGTTGCTCCAACACTGCCACGCCGATATCGGCCAATTTAGGAGCTACTATTTTCGCAGTAGCTAAGTCATAACCGCCATTGGCGTCAGCCCACAAAAATCCACTGGGTACGCGTTGCTTTACTCGCCGGCATAACTCAATATCAAATTGTGGATCAGGGGCAACTTTTACATTAAAATTGCGGAAACCCACATCCCAGCCTTCTTGAATGAGCCCATCCAATTCATCAAGGCTTTTTGGATTTAGCGTCCAACTGAGGGTTATTTCTTTGGCCGAATTTCTTCCCCACTTTTCAGCTAGCGTCTGCCCGGTTATTTTCCCAACCAGATCATGCAAGGCGATGTCGATCCCGGCTTTGGCCATCGGCTGTCCGGTATCAAAAGAGGGGGCAATATTTTTGTCCATAATTTGATGCACTCCGTGGAGGTCAAACACCGGGTGTCCCAGCAGCACCGGTCTGAGATAATAGCGGAGGGTGGTGGTAACTGTTTCCAGCGTTTCGTAGCTCCATTTGGGAATAGGCACACTTTCGCCCCAGCCGATTGTGCCATTATCAGCTGTTATTTTGACAATAGCAGCAGCTCGGCCGATGTTGTGCCCTTCCGGTCCTTCAAAAAATTTGAAGCGGCCTTTCATGGGGTAATTCACCGGGAACACGTCGATATCGGCTATTTTGGGTGAAGAAGCGGCAGAAAAAAGTTCAGCGCCGGCTCCCCAATAAGCAGCGGCGGTAGCAACGGAAAAATATTTTAAGAATTTTCGACGGGAAGGGGCAGTTTTTTTCATTTTAAAATTCTCTTGTAGATTGAATAAAAATCAGAACCACTAATTTCGCGAATGGCGCCAAAAAAGATGAATATGCTTTTTTATTTTATCTCCACCTCTATCACATGCGACGTATCTACTCCCACAATATCCACCACTTTCACCATTATCTTATATTTGCCCGCTTTTGAAAAGGCGTATGGCGAAGAAGTGAGTTCAATGTGTTGATTCTTTTTGGTGCGGAAGGACTGCCAGATATTTTCAAAAATATAGTTGCCTGTCCAGACTTCCTTTACTTCGTCGCCTTCTTTTATCTGAATGACCTCTTTTTTATTTTCATAGTCAAAATCCACCGACCAGTAATCAATCCAGTCAAGCCAGTTTTTAGTGAGCAGTTCGCGCTGAAGAATGCCCTGCTCATTTTTAGTGAGTTTGGTGATCTGCCCATTTTCGATGATCACTTTGGCAACGCCTTTTTTCAGCGATTGCTCCAATTCTTCCAGATCGTCCTGCGTGTAATAGGTGGTGAAATTGGTCAATTCAATAGTAACAGTTTTTCCCTTGATCTGTGGCTTGACCTGCAAATAAGCCACATCGTAAAACTTGACCTGCCCTTTTTCCACTGCCCGTTTGTCAAATGCCTCCCGCGGAATGTAGCGCAGGCGGATGTCCACACCCAGCTGGCCCAATTCGTCTTTGATGAAAGGCACCAGCCCCATCTCAAACTCAAAGCCCAGAATGTCCACCTGGGTAATTAAATTATGGCGGCATTCTTCAAACACTTCTTCCACCAGCGTTTTGGTGACGGGCACCGACAGCGGTCCGACATGCACAAACCGCCCGGCTTTTTTGCCGTGCAGGTATTTGTGCCCCTGAACCCGTTGGGCGGAGTAGCCCTCCAGAATGAGATTGATGTATTTTTCGTATTTGGCGTGCTGTAGGGGTTGAAAATTTTCAACTCCAACATTTTTCGCATCAAACATCCCCATAAAAAACTGCCTTTCGTATTTGCCCAGATTGAGCACCTCAAAGGCTCGGTAGGGTTTGCCGTCTTTTTTCAATTCTCGCTGTATCTGGATCAAACGCTTGCGGGTGGTGTGAATGGCAAATCTTCCCAGGTCGCAGGCAATCCATTTGCGGTTTAGCTTTTCCGCCACCGCCGCGGTGGTGCCACTGCCGCAATTGTGAACCGCGCAGGTATCCGTTATATAAGAATGCACGCCTTCGACTTGAATATCATAAACATCTTCTCGAGTCTCCTGTCTGAGAATGTTGTTAATTTTTATTGGTTGCTGCTCCAGATCGGCGTATATGTAATCATCGGCGCACAATTTACCGGCAAAACACCATTGTTTATTGGAATCAGCATCCAATACGTGTTGACGGGACAAACGATAAATTTTTGCAAGCACCCCTTCCAGATTAGAACTGATGTCGCGCGTATTGAATCGCAACACCTCCAGTCCCATGCTTTCCATATACTCATTGCGCTGGCGGTCGTATTCCTGAGACTCAGGATAATAATGTTGTTCACCGTCTACTTCAACAACCAGTCCACAATCGCGGCTATAGAAATCCGCAATGTAAGGACCAATGGGATGCTGCCGCCTAAATTTGACGCCCATTTGTTGGTTTCTGAGATGATACCACAATTTTCGTTCTGGTGGAGTCATCTCATGGCGCAACTTCCGGGCTCGTTCAAAATGACCCCTCGGAATGCCGCTCCAGCCTCCTGCCGGTGTCAGGTGTTTTACTCGGCGATCTGTTAATACCAAATGATCTTCAGTGAGCCATAAAGTTTTATTGTTCTCAGTAACGATTCCGATCATGGTGCCAGTGTAAAAACGTTTAAAAGTCTTCAGGACACGATGCGGTTTTGCATCGAAACCATATACCAAGTCACCAACCTGAATATCTTCGATGACTTTTAAACCACCCTGCGTCGCGCCGCTCGCAGCGTTTTCGCCCTCCTTTATCCCCCCGCTCGCCGTGTGTTCGCCCCGCTGTGTCCCCCCGATTTCGGGGTGTTCGCCCCTCTGTGTCCTCCCGATTTCGGGGTGTTCGCCCCTCTGTATCCCCCCGATT
>CAZNDR010000045.1:0-14384 GCA_964571835.1 uncultured Cytophagia bacterium
TAGTGCCTGAAGCAATTACCAAGCTTCGCTATCTCTTTATTTTTGCAACGTCATGCGATGCGTCATCACTTTTGCGTCCGTAATCAATTGGCACAAATAGACTCCTGAGGCGACCGGATGGTGCGAATTATCTCGTCCATCCCAGCGGACTTCTTGTTTGCCGCTCAATAGGCGATTATCAATGAGCGTTCGCACTTCTCTTCCCAAAATATCCAGCACTTTCAGTGTGACTTTTTCTAATTTCGGCAAAGAGAAACGAATGGTTGTCTGCGGATTAAAAGGATTGGGATAGTTGCCATCAAGACTCATCGACTGAGGCATGGTAACTCTATTGGCAATGCCGGTGGTGCTACCTTCGCTGATGTCCAAAATTTGGTTTACCGGCACCGTAACAAAACGATCAACCAAGCCACTGGGCCAGCGAATAATTACTGAATCAACGACCGTCGCCTGCCCAAATCCGAAGTGCTGTGTCAAGGGATTCATGCTGTTGTAGCCATTGCCGCCCTGCACTTCACGAATTTGGGACAAGGCGCCGGCAATGCAGCTAATGCGGGCGCCGACGGCCGAGCGATTGCTTTTCACTCCGGTCAAACGAAATTCCAGCCAGTTGTTGTTATTGCCAATGAGATTCTCGAACAGCAAATCCATGCCCCCGCCCAGTGCCGGCGGAAGTTGAGTTGGCCCAACAATGACATAGAGATCCAGATCCCCATCATTATCCATGTCACCAAAAGCTGCCGCATGATGAGTTTGTCCTTGATCCGGCAGTGCCTCAATGGTATTGCCAATCTCGACAAAACCAGCCGCGCCATCATTTCGGTACAATCGATTTTCCGACACCTGATCGAACTCGCCTCCCTGGGAACAGGTGAACAGGTCAAGATCGCCATCATTATCGTAATCACCCCAGACGGCCGTGGCATCTTTGTCCAACGCCCATCCAGTAGCATCTCGATTGGCGACATGTAGTTCCTGAGCGACCTCCGGCCAAACAACGCCATCGCCGTCATTGCGAAATAGCCGGTTCATCTTTTCGTCATCGCAGACATAAAGATCTAAACGACCGTCATTATTATAATCGCCCCAGGCACCGCTGCGCGAATGGCCGATCTGGTTAATGGGATTGGTCTTGGCAATTTCAGCAATGTTGACAAATTTATTACCGTCATTTCGAAACAGGGCATCGCCTTTTCGTCCACCGGCAATGAAAAAATCCTGATCGCCGTCATTATCAAAATCAGCCCAGACCGCGCCATGCCAGCTGCTGGGAACATTCACCTGCATTTGATCAGCAACGTTGACAAATCGCCTCCCCGCCTCATTCCGCCACAACCAGATGCCTGAGCCGGTTTCAGCAGAAATGTTGCTTCCAACCAAAATGTCAACCCAGCCGTCATTGTCATAGTCTGCCAGGCAGCAAGCCAAGGTAAATTTTAGCGCTGGATAGAAAATGCCCAAGCTGTCAGCAACGTCAACGAATACGCCATCGCCTTGATTCAAAAATAAAAAATCGTGCTCATAAATCTGGGTGGTGGAATAAGCATCGACCCAACCATCATTATTGAAATCGGCAAAACGACATTCAGCTTGCAAACCACATGAAGTAAAAAAATCGAACGGCTGCATGACTCCCTGCACGACACCATTGCTCCGCAGTATCTGGTAACCCGGAAAAAGATCAATCCATCCATCATGGTTGACATCGACCATGCCGCCGGCATCGGTGCTAATAGCCATGGGATCAACATTGAGGTCAAGACCAACGGAACGAAAAATTTCTGTCTGTTGTGAATAGGTAGTTTGAAAAGAGAAGACAACAACGATCAACAAAACAAAAAGCCGAGAAAAATAATAAACGAGGCGATTGCAGAAATGAATCATAGTGGCTCCTATTGATTTGGATTCATTGTCTATTAGTAGGCTAACGACGCAGGAATTAAAATAGCATATTGACAAATCAGCAGCGCCTTCACAGCTTAAAAACAATTAAAGAAATTTAAACAAATTGTCAAGTGATTTTTTTGGCGAAGTGCATCATTTCAGTCTGCCTAGCATGAAGGCGATGCAAGCCGGCCCGCAAACCTACAAGGAATTCTGAAATGCTGTACTAAGTGAACATTTTCTTGGTTTTGATATTTACTCGAATGTGCAAAAAAACTAATCCTACAATTCTATCAAATAAGCAATAACGCTAATAACATATCCCAGTAATCCTATGCCAAGCGACCGAATGGAAAGGCGATATATTAATGTTCGTCTATCACGCCGACGGATCAGGTGTTTAACAGTCTCGTCAAATGATTCTGCTTGATGCTGCGATATCCATTGTATGTATAAAGGTCCGAAAAACAATATGACCATTGCTGCAAAAACGAACGACAGGCCGAAGATCACAAAAACCTTTGAAAGTTGGCTGGCGCTGGCTCATTTTGGTCCCAGAAATCCAGTAATCGTTAGACAAACGGTCGTAAGACTTAAAATGACCTGTGATCGAGTGTATAACGTGCTAAATGTCTCTTTAAAATTGTGCAGAATTTTCTCGATATCCGGATTTGAGTAAATTGATTTTAAATATGCCAGCTCTTCTTGTGTATTTAATTTTTTCATTGCCAATGTACCTTTTTTGTTAAGTGCTAATTCAATGTTCGCTTGCCAGAAAAATGATTAATCTAAATTGATGCCAAATACTTTTAGCTTTTCAACGAGCAAATCGATATGAGTAAATAAAATTGAATTAATCCCAAGATTGCGGCTACTTTCAATATTTTCTATCCGATCGTCGATAAGCAGACTTTGCTTGGGGTGGGCGTTGAGCCTTTTTAGAGCCACTTTAAAAATCTCAGGATCAGGTTTGATTAATCCTAATTGATAAGAGTAAATTAGCTCATCAAAAATCTGATCAAAATTATAATTAATTCGCCGCACTTCGGAACTCTCTTTGGTGTCATTGGAAAGAATGGCCAAACAATAACCTTTTTGTTTCAAACGTTTAGCAATTTCAATGCTGCCTGTTATGGCTTTCTCATACAGATCAATTCGGCAATCCTCGACTACCGCTTTTACGCCCACGGCTTGCAATATTTTTATCCAAAATTCTTGATCACTTATGTGCCCCAAATCAGCCAACAGCCGAAGTTGCCTTCTTAGAATTAACATTTGCTCAGGACTTTTATTATATTTGCGGGCTAAATCCATGACTTTTCGATCTACATAGTCTTCAACTAAAACTCCACCCGCATCAAAAAAAATCGTTGTTATATTGTAAATTGGTTTGCTCGATTTTGGCTTCATTTATTTATCCTTTGAAGTCACATTTCATTATGTGCTGCCTCAGCAAACAACAAAGGGATTAGAAAAATAATCGCTAGCACTGCGCAAGCAGTCCAAAAAATAAAGGTCATTTGCCAACCTAGGTGATCAGTGATCCAGCCGCTGAAAGTGGAGGTAATAACAGCGCCGAAATAGCTCAGCGCGCCGGTCAAACCCACCGCAGAAGCGACAGCCCGCCGCGGCACCATTGCTAGAGGTGCTAAGCCAGTGCTGACCATTTGCGCACCATAAATGAAAAATCCGGATAGCCCAAAAGCAAAACCATCCCAAAATCCATAGCCTGGAGGTATGAAATAAATAATCAATATGGTTCCACTCATGCCTAACAAATAAAAAACCGCTACGACCAGATTACGCTTGGGGAAAAATTTATCGGCAATTAGTCCTGCCACAATCGTCCCCGGAATGCCGATTAGTTCCAAAAAGCTCGATTTCAAACCAGCCCAGCCAAGTGAAGATGCCTTCAGCTCGTTCAAATAGGTAACCCCCCAGTCGCCTAAACCATAACGAACCATGTAGATAAACAAACAAGAAAAACTCAGCAGCCAAATACGGGGATTGATGAGCACGTATTTTCTGAAAATTTCCCAGGCAGTTTCCGAGGTATCTTTGACCGTATTGCGAGGCACATCGCCATGGTATTCTTGAATGGGAGGCAATCCGACGGTTTCTGGCCGATCGAGCATTTTCTTGGCCACAAACCCAGCGCCCAGCAAACAAAAGCTGGCAGGAAGATAGAAGCCAAAACGCCAGCCTAAGTGCTCGACAATAAAACCGCCAACAAAAAGGATGAAAAACGCACCAAAATTATGACAGGTATTCCAAACGCCATAAAAGCGTCCACGCTCTTTGGCGCTGAACCAGTTGACAATCGTTTTTGGGCCGATAGGGCTGCCCATCGATTGGAAAAAACCGTTCAAAATCCAACAAATTGCAAAAAAGAAAATAGATGAACTTAGACCAAAAAATAGATTGACCAGCGCTGCACCAGCCAGCCCAACTGCCATAAAATATCTGGGATTTGACCTATCGCAGAGCGGGCCATTGAACAATTTTGCCACTGCATAGGTGACGCTAAACAAAGAGAGAATAAGCCCCATTTGCGTTTTGCTGAGCTGTAATTGTTGTATCAGATTGGGCAGTGCCACAGCCATATTTTTTCGAAGGAGATAGAAAAATGCATAGCCAAAATAAACAGCCATAAAAATCTGAAAACGATAATGACGATATTCCTTCGCTAATCTGTCCTCAGGCAGCCGGGCAATAGCTGGCGCTTTTTTTATAAAATCAAATAGCATTATCTAGTTCCTTTTGTTCGATCATTTTATTTACTCATTGAAGGAGGAGCCTCTTCCATTTTGCTGCCCCACTCTTTATTGGGCCGGGCTCCCATTTCAAACAGCAGTCTTCCGCCAGCGACTATTTGCTGATGCGAAATCCAGGGTGCTGAATAGTCTTTGCCTTTTCTATAATTTTGGTTGTACAATGTTGCTCGTTGAATGTAAATATTTTGGGCCGATAATTTTTTTGTCTCGATAATAAATTCCTTGCCAGCATAAAATTGGCTATCTAACTTCAAAGTCACTTTATTGAAAATGGGCGCTGTTAATTCATAAATCGGCTGACCGGGGCAGACCTGAAATAATCCCATCGAACTGAGCACGTACCAGGCAGCCATGCAGCCGAAGTCGTCATCCATCTCCAATAAATAACCGTCAGGAGTGGCTTTGTATATTCGATCAACAATTGGCTCTTCAAAAAAGTCATGGGCACCGTAGCGTTGAGTCATGGGCTCTGTCAAAATAGTGCGCACCCATTTTTGCGTCAGATAGGGCGCGCCAGCATAATTGAACAAAAACGCCGCGTGGATATCGGGCTGATTGCCCGCCTGGTACAGATGATTGGCAAAAAAATAGTCCAGCTCAGCAACAAACTTCTGCCGGCCGCCAATTAAATTGATCAGCCCTTGAATATCATGAGGAACCGACCAGCGATACTGCCAGGGTGTTCCTTCATAAGTATATTTTTCGCGATTTATGTCAGGGCTGTCAGGGAAATCAAGCCACTCACCTTGTGCATTCTTCGCTCGAAAAAATCTCAATGTGCTATCCCACATTGCCTTATAAAACGTTGCCCGGGTCATGAATTTTTGATAATCATCCAATTTCCCCAGCAATTTGGCCATTTGCGCTAAACACCAATTATCATAGGCGTACTCGCAGGTCTGATCCGGGCGCGCCGGGATATAACCAATTTTTTCATATTTATCGGGCATCTGTACCATTATCTCATGTCGGGCGCCGACATAGGCTTTTTCCTGATCTGTCTTCACAATTTGTTTGGCATAGGCATCGAGCACTACCGTTACCATGTGCTCATTGCGACAGTTTAAGAACGGCTGATAACCATCTGCTCCAGCCACACGGAATCCCGAAGTATGAGGCCGATGCAGGCTGTCGCCATAAAACCAGAAATCACCGCTCTGCTCGTAAATATCAAAAATGGAGTACACTATCTCGCGCGTCATCTGTGGTGCCAGCAGAC
Source organism: uncultured Cytophagia bacterium (assembly GCA_964571835.1). Classification (GTDB taxonomy): domain Bacteria; phylum Zhuqueibacterota; class Zhuqueibacteria; order Thermofontimicrobiales; family Thermofontimicrobiaceae; genus CAZNDR01. The sequence goes on from CAZNDR010000045.1 coordinate 5,878, forward strand.
TATATAAGGGAAATTTAGTGCGATAGTCATCCCAAAACGCATAACAATCATAATGGAGATGACCCCGGGCGGAGTATACCTTTTTGTCGAAACCATGGTACAGACCATTAACATCAGTCGTTAGCGACGGCTGCTGAAATGAATGATATAATGCCGTATAAAAAATCGTCTTATATTCTTCGCTTCCTTCGACGATAACTGTATTCAGCATTTTTTCCCAGGCGCGTTGCGCTCGCATTACCGCGGCATCAAAATTCCAGTCTGAAACCTCTGTATCCAAGTTGAGACGCGCTTGATCAGTACTAACAGTGGAAATGCCGACTTTGAGTTTGATTATTTCGTTTTCGGTTGTCTGGAAATTTGTAATAGCGCCAACTCTCTTCCCGCTAATTTCCTGTTGGCCAGGAAAAATCTTTTCCTCCCAAACAGCGAATGAAATGAATGGCTTGCTGAATTTGATAAAAAAATAGAAGTCACCTTGTCCCACAATATGACCAATGATCTCTTCGGAATTGATAATCTGAAGAGATGACTCGCGCACTCGGGCGTAACTTCCTGCCTCTATCAGGATGTGCGCTTCTGTTGATTGCGGAAAGGTGTACTTATGAAATCCAACATGCTTGTCCACTGTCAAGGCAGCGCGAATTTTATGATCGCTTAAATAAACCTGATAAAATCCGGGCGATGCCTGTTCGCTCTTTTTATCGATGGCTGTGGCATATTTTTCGGGAGTGATTTCCGTTTTGCCCAGAAATGGCAATACAGCAATGAGCCAGCCGCGATCATAAACAGCCGTTCCGCCAGAACTCTCGACTCGTAAATGGCTGAAGCCGCGGATAAGCGTGTCAGCAAAATTATAGCCTGAATGCGCCCAGTCACCATCGCCCGTCAGGCTGCTGGGATAAGTATCGGGCCCCAATTTTACCATGCCCCAGGGAACAGTCGCGCCAGGATGTAATTGCCCATGGTCGCCGAGTGTGCAAATAAAGGGATCGACGTAATCGATGGGTTGTTTTGTTTCTTTAGCGCAACAAAAAAACAGCAGCAAAAAAGCAAGTACTATATGCGAGCATTTGGTCTTATTATTCTTATTCAATTGGTTTTCCTTTTCTGTAATTTGAATGGCATGCATCTTTAAATGGTCAATTATTTTCAGTAAACAATATTAATTTGCTCCGTTTCTGTTCATAAAGTTTCCGCTATCCAGCAAAGTGGTGACTTTTCAAAATAAAAACATCTTGCTTTTCATCATCGGGTTGCCTAAATTAACACAAAAATAATTCAGGCATCTATTTTGGAGTTTAAATATGAGAATTTTCAATTATACAATCATCTTTGAAAAAGAAGAAGATGGTGGATATCACGTATTTTGTCCAAGCTTGAAAGGCTGCCATGCTCAAGGCGATTCTTACGATGAGGCATTAGCAAATATTCAAGATGCCATCAAATTATATTTAGATAGCTTGCTGGCTCATAATGAACCAATCCCTCAAGAAGATATTATGATAAAGCCGTTGAGGATAGCTGTTTGAGCCCGCATCTGCCTATTGTTACTGCCAGAGAAGTTATTAAGGTCGCACAAAAAATTGGTTTTGTCTTTGATCGTCAATCTGGAAGCCATGCAATTTATATTCATGAAGCGAAAAAAGCAAGAATTGTAATTCCCATTCACAAAGGCAAAGATATTAAACCAAAGACATTGAAGGGAATTATCGACGACCTTGGATTGACTGCTAATGAATTTAAAAAATTATTATAGTATTCTCCAATCAAGCATTATTTAATTTTCCTGCTTAAATGCGCCACTGTTGGACAATTTAATTTTCTACAATAAGCCAAATCCTCACCAAAATCCTTTCAGACAGAGCAAGCTCCACGACCTTCAAAAGAAGCATAGTTTTATTGTTTAAGGGACAAATCATTTGCATCACTTTTAAGCCGTCTTCTTGTTTTTCTCCATCAACGTCAAAGCATAATAATTTCTGTGTTCGACATTTTTTAATATCTTTTGCTATTATTGCAATTTATCGAGGCAGTATAGTTTTGTCGAAATTATTTCTGTCAAACGATCTGTCATGCGTCAAACAATAATCACAGTATTTATCCATTACTTATGCAGCCATGACTTACTATCGCGTTTCGTCATGGTCATCGGTGCTTCATCCGACGGCATTGGCGGATAATCTGGCAAATCGAGATCATGGATTAGCTTTTCTATTTTGATCAATTTGCCGCTTTCAATGGAATAATTGGCGGCAATGCCACACAGAATGGAATATGCTCCTGCTCGAAAATCAGCTCGGCGCATAAATTTATCCGGCTCATCTGGTGGCTGAAAAATATCTTGCAGCATGAGTGGATCAGCGCCACCATGACCACCCTCGCCGCCCCAGACCGCAACTTCATAAGGCGATTCCAACAGCGGGTAGATTTTTATCCAAGTGCCTTCTTTTTTTAATTGCCCCGGCACCGTGCCATCGCCGCTGATATAGACCTGCTCCTCACACTTATGCTCCAGCCGCCCTCTGCTGCCATTAAATGTAACCACATAGCCTTCCCAGGGCATGAAGGTGTTCAGCGAATAACTCAATTTGGCTCCGCTTTGATAATCGACTGTTGCCACCATAGTGTCTTCAATATCTATCTTTTCGCTAAACACACAGCGGTCACGAAAGTAGCCATCGTATTTTTCATTTTGCAGATAGAGCCGGTTCAAACTTTGAAAAGAAGTCAGATCCAGCGAAAACGGACAGTTCGAGATTTCCGGGCAATCGTGACAGCGGTCAGCTCGTTTTTTTAATCCGAGACGTTCTGCAGTTTGTCGCGTATAAAATTTTCGTTGTCCCAGGGCAAAAACCGATACCGGGATGGTGGACAGCCACCAGTTCACCAGATCAAAATGGTGGGTCGCCTTGTGCACTAGAAGTCCACCGGAATTTTTTTTGTTGCGATGCCAGCGACGAAAATAATCAGCGCCGTGTTCCTGATCCAACATCCAGTGGAAATCCACAGACAGAACATTTCCAATGACGCCTGACATGAGCAACTCCTTCACCTGCGCCCGCGGCGGCGCATAACGATAATTAAAGGTCACCGTGCATTGCCGCCCGGTTTTTTTCTGGGTATCAATGATGCGTTGGCATTTTTTCTCATCAATGGTCATCGGTTTTTCTGTGATGACATCGCAGCCCATCTCCATAGCGCGGCAAATATATTCATCATGAAAACAATCAATGGTGGTCACGATTACGCCAGCTGGCGAATTTTCCTTTATCATCTGAGCAAAATCTTTTTCGCGGTAAGCTGGAACAGCTACGCCGGCCCTTTCAGCCTCTTGCTGACACAACCTCAATCTGCCCTCATTTTTGTCACAAATTCCCACTAACTGACAGTCTTCAGAATACAACTTTAAAATTGCTTGATAGTACATTTCTGCGCGCGCACCCAAGCCTACCAAAGCGTATTTTTTTCTATCTGTCATGACGCCAACCTTTCCTAAAAAGCGATTATCAAACTGCACCAATTATCTTTTGTAAAATATCAAATTTCAAGGCTCAAATTGAAATAAGATCGAAAGGCGAAATGCCAAAACAAAGATTTAAAAATTTTTATGGTCAGGTGCTTTTTAAGGCAATAATTTTGGAATTGCTTTGTCATTGCCTTGCTTTTTCTGCTGGCTAATGCCAGAGATGGTAAACATTATTGCCCAATAACATTTTCATGTTAATCAATTACCGTAAATTTTATTTAATAGTAAAATCAGGTCATCCGCCAATCGATACTACAATTTTTAGCATGGCGATTATTGCCAACAGCACCAGTACGGCAATGGCGAAGCCACCGGCATCGACTTTGTCCCATTTATAAAATTCCCACTGCGACCGGGGAAAAAGTTTTTTCTCATCAAAGCGAAAAGGATTTTGATAGGATAGTTTAACTTCTTCTGCGTCCTTCTGCGGATCAGGGTGTACTTTTGTTTTCATGCGGGCAAAAAATCGATCGAGTCTTTTTTTGTCTTCGGGTCGGGTTAGCAAAGCGACAACAATTAAAATGAGAAAGGGCAATACCGTGCGAATGATAACTCGAATTGTTTCATTGAGCGCATAAGAATTTTCCGCCAGATCGAAGCCGAATTTATCGACCACAATTAATTCCAGATTGAGCATGCCTTTCCCGTAGGTTTTTCTCGACTCATTCAGCCTGAGGCCTTGCGTCCAGAAAATCGCTTTGGCTGGCAGTTTATCTACTTTGGTAAATTTTTCACCCAGCACCAGGGGAAGCGGCCTAGCGCCGCTGGCAATTCCTGCCGCCTGGCTAGCCTCCCATTTTTTTATTTCCCTGTTCCTCAATGCGATATCTTGTTCATGGGCAATGAAAACTCGCTCCAACGGTTTAGGATTAGTCATTTTTAATAAATACGGATTGGTGCACAAGGCGGGGAATAAAACCGGAGCAAGAATTGAGCCCAGAGAAAAAATCAACATTGAGACGATGATTGAAGCCCAGGCTGAATTTTTCGTTGCCCGTCGCCATTTGATTCCCAACCAAAAACTTGCGGCGACAATAACATTAAATTCCCAGGCTAATTTAATCATCTGAAAAATGCTTTCAAATTGGGTGGCTACGAATGCACCACCGATAATAACTGCTGCTCCGGCCATTCGGCCCAACAAAATATATTGGCTTTCTTTTTTCTGGGGAAAAAGGTGTCGAAATAAATTCCGAATGATCAGACTGGCGGCAGTAATCATCAGACAATCCGCCGTTGACATAAGCGCCGCCATGAGGCAGGCCATCATCAAACCCACCAGACCGATTTTTAATGGACTGAGCAAATCCCGCGTGGCATAACCCCACACCATATCGGGATCACTCACGACTTCGCCATAAAGCACAATGGCCGCCAATCCCAACATTCCCCATAGTACTGTGCAAAACCGTTTCATATAATTACCGCTAGTAAATCCCAGCCGGGCCGCATACTCATCTTGGGCAGCGCCGACAACGACGATCATATTGGGCGACAGAACTACGTTGATGCTGGACATCACCGCGATCGCCGCGATATAGTACCAGGCAAAGTCTATCACGGTCGGTGAACCAAAAACATCAAAAAAGGATTCGGGCAGACGCTGGTGAATGGTTTGCAAGGCATTTAAAATTCCGCTGCCACCGTAGCTACGATTGATTTTCATCCAGGAAAAAGGCAATAACATAATCGCCAGAATGATGACGAATATTCCTTGAATGAGATCAGTTAAAAATGCTGCTTCTAAACCTCCAGTTATTGTATAGATCATGACAATTATACAAACTACCCAGACGACAACCTTTTCGTTAAGGTGGGAAAAGATTTTTCGCGGGGCTTCCAATTGTAGTTGTTTTAAAGTTGCCTGTTCCTCTGTGCTCAACGTTTTATAGTCGGTTGCCTCCAATTGTTCTAATCGGACCGCCTGGTCATATTGCGCTTTCTCTGCTGGAGCAAGGTCGGCCATAGTTTTTGGCGTTATAGCGACAATCGTTTTAGTCATAGCGTTTAAGCCCAGCGCGATATTCACCATCATACAAAAACAACCGATGACAGCATAGGTTGCAGCCATATTTTTGGACCCATAACGTTCTTCAAAAAAGTCACCCATGGTCATTAAGCGCAAGCGCCGCAGCCAGGGTGAAGTAATCCAGTACATCGGCGTAGCAAAAAGCATAATCAACGCGCTCCACATGCCTCCAGCGCCGTTAGTAAAGGTGGTTGTTGTCACTCCCACTGCTGTTTCTGTTGATGTTGCCTGTCCAAAAGCAGCAAAGGTCTGCAAAATTTTGCCGGTTCGCCTTCCGGCAAGAAAAAAATCTTCCTGATTTTTTACGCGGCGCATCGACCAAATGCCAATGGCAATGACCATGGTAAAATATCCCAAAATAGTCATAATATCCATTAGGTGTAAGCCAACCATTTCCACTCCCTTTTGAATGAACTTTAGCACCAATTAATTTGTGTGAGATGATACATTTTAATGGCTAACACATTTTATTTTTGAAAAAACCAGGGTATCAAAACAAGAATCGATTTGCAGACCATCCACGCCCCAATCTAGCATTTTGGCCACATCGGCTGAACCTTGCTGGAAGGGATCGCCGGTCTTGTAATGATCCAGATTGATACTGGGAATAATTATAAATCCCATTTTATGAAAGCCATCAATATCTTCTTTCGTGAAATCTTTGGGCGAATTAAAAATAAAATAGTATTGGCCAGGATTTTTGGGCAGAGTATTCTGCAGAATTTTTGCTTTTTGCAGGTCGACGCGCCAGGAAATTTTTGCTTTGCCTAAAAACCAATTGGCGACTTTTTCTTGATTAAAAGTCGGTACGCGATTGATGATAATCAATGCCTTTTCCAATAATCCATATTGGATCAGAGCATTTTCGACATCGCGCGCATACGACTCGACATTATTCGCCTCTCCACTTTTTGTATCGATCATAATGTTTATTCGCCCCGAACACTGCGCGCAATATTCTTCAAAGGTGGGTATGGTCTCATAACTTCTGATTAATTTTAATTGCTTCAATTCTGCCAAGGTCAAATCAGAAATCTTTTTATCCACACCAACTTCGCGCATTAAATTGTCATCATGAAAACACACGGCATGTCCATCCTTGGTAATGCGGACGTCCACTTCCACATGCGTATAGCCGCGATGGATTGCTTCTTCGAGTCCCTTCAAACTGTTTTCCGATAACGTATCATCAACAACACCGCCGCGGTGGGCAATTAACTGAAATTCTGTCTTTTTCCGTTGCTTCGTGCAATTGGTGGCTGCAATAAGAAATGATAGCCCAAACAAAATCCAATTCATTCTCATTATTTCTGTTCTCCTCAATAATTTAATTATATTGTTTTAAATAGAATTGTTCTCAACTATCGCTGCGAACGCCCAGCCAGATTTTTTTCACCCATAATTTCATTATCAGTTAATTTTTCTTTGTCACAGCACTTTTCAGTAATTTTGTGAATTCTTCAATTTTCTGGCCTTGTTCAGCAAAAATATAAACCGGCGCCTTGGCCAGGCTATACACAAAGCCGGCGCTGACCGGAACAGTCAGCGTATCGAGATCACACCGGACGAGCTCCTGCGGCGCTTCGTAAGGCGCGAGGGCTGCTTGCGGCAGATGATAAGCCTCGGCCGGTGGCCACAGCCGAATCCCCTGCTTGCTTTTCACCGTCACCTCCTGGTGATTCAGCAGAACGGCGACAAACGTCGCCAGCGAATGCGCGGTCATTGTGAACAGGCCAAGGGCCTGATCTCCGGCGGTGAATAAAAAGAGCCGCAGGCCATTTGGCAACAACAGTGCCTCCTGCAATTCGGCGTCCAGTAAGAACGCGGCGTCTGGCACGGTTAGTTCGAAATTGATGTCAATGACATGTTTCAGCCCCAGCAATCGGCGCAGGTTCAACGTGTATTTGGTGACGCAGCCGTCAAAGCTGGCGCCCCAGCTTTCGGCGGGCGCTGACCTGATTTTTGTCAAAGCAAAAGCCCCGGTGTTGCAGCAACGAATCAAGCTGTCGACAACAGGCCAGCGCGTGCAGCGCCGTGTGCAACTCTTCATGGTTCCACTGATCCCGCTGACCCAGCAGCGCCGCCTTCAATTCCCGGACAACCGCCCGATTGAAAGCCGTGTCCTCCTCGCGCCAGAATTCCGGCGCAAAGCTATCGGGACAATCCAGCAGGAAACAGCGGTCGCCCAATGCCGACACCGCGAATGAATGGTACGTTGCGGCCGGTCCGCTCTGGTCACCGCGCCAGGGAATGATCACCAGCACTTCATTATCCGAAAACTCGCGCAGCCGGGAGCGCCATTTTTCCGCACATTTTTTTTCACGATCCCAATAGCGCTGAAAATTTGCATCAATGGCGCCCGGTTTTTTGTGCGCCACCATTTCCGCGTAACAGAAACCGTGTATTAGAAAATAGAGCTTATTAATTTTTTTTAGCGTTACTGCATTTAGGCCGGGCGGTATATTTTTTAAGTCAGGCGCTACCATAGCTTCAACCGTCACAATGGTCAACAAAACAATCATGCCATGTTGAGGTACATTTTTCATAGCAATTCAATATTCTTAAATCAAGAAAAAAAACATGGACAAAGTTATTTTTCTTTGTTATGATATTATCCAAAAAAGCAATTACTCAATTCTCTTCAGAACTTCCAACAGAACCTTTTCATCATAGCACACCGCCAGACACGCCGGGTGCGATCCGTCTCCGGGATGGGCAGGCGAGCCTGCCCGGTAATACACGGTTACCAAGCGGCCATTCTTCAAACGCGCCGTTGATGGATAGCCAATATCGCCGCCCGGCAGATCAGCGGCGAACAGCAGCCGCGTTGTCAGCCAGGTACGGCCAAAATCGCGGCTGACCATTCCCTGAACACTGACCAGCAGCTTCAAGACGTTGATTATTTAAATGGCATTGATTACATCAACAGCATTGCAAGTGCATTAGGCA
>CAZNDR010000046.1:0-14354 GCA_964571835.1 uncultured Cytophagia bacterium
TTAATAAAACAGCTCATAAAATTGACTTCCAGCAATCAGCCATTCTATTAAGCTTAATGTAAAATGAGCTTATTGCACTTGACAGTAGTTGTCAATGTCTGCGAATGATTTTTAATTTTAATTCATCACCTGCAAAAGTGAGCTATCAATTAACAGCGATAGTCTAAATTAAGCTAAACCATCAAGAGGAGGCGATGATGTCTGTAAACACCACCCTTAGGCTCAGGTTGCTCTGCAGCGACTTCATTGTTTTTAGTCTCATCATGTTTTTTTTGCCGATGTTGGCGTTTGCACAACAGTTGTTTTCTTTTCAGCCCGGAATACATTTAGGAGGTGAAATAAATTGTGCTGCCATGTACGGCGACTATGCCTTTATCAGCCAGGGACAAGAATTGGAAATTTTCGACCTTCTTGGCACCGGTGTTGTTCGAGTTGCTACCTTTCATCCTTCATCTTTTGTCAATGATATTTTTATTCATCATGGCAAGGCTTATTTGTACGTTTCCAATCCGCAGCAGGCGTTTCAAATTTTAGATATCCAAAATCCGTTGAAGCCAACAATTGTGGGAACAGCTGCTCTCCCATTGATCTGGGCTGGCAAGCTTCATGTAACTGATAACTTCGCCTGCGTGACAATGGCAGAAAGTCTCAAAGTAATTGATATTTCTGATCCAGCTATGCCACGGCTGGCAGCGACCTTGTATTTATCAGTGGCTGATGTTTTTGTTACTCCTCAATTTATTTATGCCGTCGGAAAAAATGGCTTGTACATTTATGATTTGTCAAATGTCAACAATCCCATGCTTATTAGGATTTATAATATTCCTTTTGCTACCGCTATTTTTGTCGAAGGCAATTATGCTTATGTTGGACGAGCCGATTTTAACGCTACCAGATTTGGTATGCAAATTGTCGACATCAGTGATCCTGAAAATCCCTCTACAAAAAGTTTTTTTGAAACCAAGATAGTCGAGGGAAATTCTACCTATTATAAAAATCCCAATAAGATAGTCGTGCAAAATAATTCTGCCTATATCAGAGCGTGGAGCACTGACATAATTTTATTTATCGCTGATGTCTCAAATATTTTGAATCCGACCGAGAAAAGTAGCTTGGTTATTAGCGATGGTTGGGCAAGCAACAACTCCTTTGAAGTAGCTTATCCTTTTGCTTATATGGTGCTTGAACAGGAAGTGCCGGGATTCATTCAGATCGACGTATCGGATGCCACTAATCCGCAATTTGGCAAAGCTTTAGAAGAGCCTCGGGATCTGCAGCACATTTTTGCCCTGGGCGATACACTTTTCATCGCTTCAATGGAAAGACTCTGGATTTATGAATTTGCTCAGCCGACCCAGTCGATATTGCTTGGCTCAGACGCTTCTTGGGGGGGATTTAAGCGGATTCAGGCAAAGGAGCACTATGTCTATGCAATTAGGCAAGATTCGCTATTTATCCTCGATGTTTCTGATCCGACTAACATCACTCTTTCTGGGCAGTACCGCTCTCTCTACGGCAATCTGAGTGATGTTCAAGTCGCCGACTCTAAGGTCTATTTATTGAATGAAAATCCTGAGCAGCCGTTTTTGCAAATTGTCGATGCTGCAAATGTTGCTAATCCGAATAAAGCTGGTGAATTAAGCTTACCTGGGCTGGGCTTAGAATTGCAATTGCCAACTATTGGTGGAAATTTAGCCTATTTGGCTTATGGGCAAAATGAAGGAAACCGGGGATTAGCAGTGATTGATATTCAAAATCCTGCAGCGCCGGCACTTTTAGGAACTGCGCCGACCAAAGCCAATCCTTTTTGTCTTTGGGTTACTGACACGCTGGCTATCATTGGCAGCAATGGACAAAATGATTCTTGTTATATTGAAAAATTTAATATTGCTAATTCAGCTAATCCAGTGCTGATGGGGCAAGTAGGTAATAGCGGCGTGATTTGGGATGTCTGGGCAAACAATCATGTCATCCTTGCCAGCCTTCCCTTTGGTTCGATTTATGGATATTCAATGGTCGAATTGTCCAGACTTTTTATTTATGAAGTGCTTTATGCCTTGTATTTTCTTTTAGAATGTTATGAAGAGGAATTTCGCTTCTATTGTCTGTCTGGCTACTTTTGGCATGGCGAGCTATCAGCAGAATCAGCTTTGGCAAAACTCCAATCTCTAACGGCGGTCAAGGAAATGAGGCTACAGCAGAATTTAAACGTGTTTGGGATATTGGGTCTTTATACTTTTTCTGGAGCTCACGCTGCTGGTGTGGTTAGAATAGAAATTGAGCCGACTGACATGACGATGGCGATAGGGCAACAAGCGCAATTCGTAGCCAAAGGATATGGCATTGGTCACAACTATCTGACAGATTTTTCACCCGAAGATAGAGCCATCTATGGGCAGATTTCTTGGTGTGCGCAAAAAGGAAATATTGACTCGACTGGTCTGTATCAAGCAACCATACTGGGCAATGATACGATTACAGTGACTCATATCTTATCGGGCGCTACAGAGCGCGCAGTTGTGCATGTTAATCCGGGGAATATAACACGAATAGTCGTCTCACCAAAAGAAGCCAATCTTACTGCTGGAGAGCAGCTGCAATTTATCGCTAATGGTTTTGATTCCTTCGCCAACGAAGTTCCTCTCCATCCAGTGTGGACAGCGACCGGCGGCGTAATCGATTCTACTGGACTTTACTCTGCAATAGCGGCTGGCAACATTTATGTTATTGTTTCTGAGCGTGGAACGATAATCACAGATTCAGCTAATGTGCATGTTGAAGCAGGCACCCTGTCACACATTGAGGTGCTTCCCTCTGAAGTTTGTCTGAATTTTGGCGAACAACAACAATTTAATGCCGCTGGTTTTGACGGATTTGAAAATAGTGTTGAATTCTCGCCGCTCTGGTCGTCGACTGGTGGTAGCATCAGTGAAACCGGCGTGTTCACTGGCAATGAAGTTGGTACTTTCATTGTAACGGCCACTGATAGCGGAACTTCAATTAATGGGATAGCTACCGTTACAGTAGTTCCCACTGGCATTGCTACACGAAATTTACCACCAACCGAATTTGCGCTCTTTCAGAACTACCCCAATCCGTTCAATCCCGAAACGACGATTGAGTTTAGCGTGAAGGAAAAATGTCAGGTGCTGTTAAAAATTTTTGATATTACTGGACGGCACATTGCTACCTTAGTACAGTCGGATTTTGAAGCAGGTCTCTTTAGAATTGTTTTTGATGCCAGAAATTTACCAAGTGGCGTTTACCTATGCCAGATTCGAATGAAAAATTTTTCGGCAATAAGGAAGATGGTGCTGTTGGAATAAAAACTATGATTCGTACACGCAGCTATTCTTGTTAAGGCTTTATCTGCAACAGGTAAAAGCTACCGATACTGTCGCTTGCAGCGATGGTTTCGGTTTTGCGCTGTTACATTTTTATTGTTAAAAAGTGCATCGTACTTGCTAATCATCAGAATTTCAGGATTGCCAAGCTATGGTTTCGCTTATAGCGATGCGATCGCTCAGTCGTAACATATTTTTGCTTTGATGGAATATTTCTGCAATGAGCCCACTGGCTGGTACTGCGGCTGTGTTTTATCAATAAAGCGATTGAGCCACCAGAGCTGATCGACCTAATTGTTTCGACAAACAGCAGAAGAGCAGCAGCCTAATTTTACACCTTTCCCCAGAATTTTCGTCTTGAACAAAATAACTCTTGATTTGAATGACTATTATTTTTATTTTTCAGCACTCAAATTTCTTCCACTGCGCGAACTGCCTAAAAATAGAACTTGTTCGAGCGAGTCCATCAAATATATGATAATCGGCAACAGCTATCAATTATTGAAGGATGGGTAAAAAAAAATTACAGACAATGAGGTCAATTTTGCCAGACACAAAAGAAAGAAATATTCTCAGCACGTTTTCTTGTGCTTATTGGTTGGTAGTATTTTTTGAATTTATGGAGCGCGGCTCTTATTATGGCATGATGAGCGTGCTCTCCATTTATCTTACCGAAGTGCTTGGTTTCGCCAAAACGAGTGTAGGCTTGATCAAAGGTACTATTCAGCCGATTTTATATTTTCTGCCCATCATTAGTGGCGCGCTGGCAGACCGCTTTGGCTATCGCCGGGCTTTGATGGTTGCCTTTGCCCTGCTCGGTAGCGGCTATTTTTTGACCAGCCAAATGACATCGTACACTGCCATATTTGTGGCATTGTGCGTAATGGCCCTAGGCGCTGGCACCTTCAAACCAATTATTACTGGTTCCATCGCCCGCATGACCAATAAAAGCAACAGCACACTTGGCTTTGGCATTTATTATTGGTCAATCAATTTGGGCGCTTTTTTGTTTCCGCTTTTTCTGGTTCCTTTTTTGAAAAATAGCCCTCTGTTCGGCTGGAAGTGGGTCATAACTGCCTCGGCATTGGGAACCGGTGCTATGCTGCTTCCAACAATATTTTTTATGAAGGAGCCGCCAAGAGATGAAACAGGCAAAGGAAAGGGCAAAGAGTTAACTATTATCAAAACTGTTGCCAATGCCTTTGAAATTATTTACAGTCCCTTGGTGTTGATTTATTTTTATGTGCGTTCCTCAAAAAATAGGGCTTTGTTTGTTTATATGATTATTACGCTGATTCTAATTGTATCGCTTTGGCAATATAGCCAACAGAAGGTGGTCGTGGAAAAATTCAATAAAGCGACCGTGATAGAAAATGGAATAACACTCACTTTTTCTATCGATCGTGATGTCATGAAAAAGGAGCCGTTTAAAATTAAGAATCAAGTTGTTGTGCCCGTTGATGACTTTCAGCTCGTGTTTGAGCTGAACGAAAATGCGGCAGCCGTGGAACCAATGAAACGTCTTCTACAAGATGGAAATGATTTTTTTGTCACCATCCTTAAATCCCAAGATTCTTTGCTTTATTCTAAGCTGACGGAGCAGCTAACGAGTGCAGTGGACTTGCCTAAAGCCAGGTTAGATTCCGCGTTGAACAAATTTGCTGAAAATAAGGCGAACCGAGTGGTGGTCACTCTTGCTAAGCCAGATAGCTTTGCAGAATTTAAAACGGATTTACTGGACCAACTGCGCATGAATCGCATGCTAAGTAATTTGCGCCCGGAAACCGTGAAAAATTTATTTCAAGCAGCCAGCGATAAATCTGTCTTGACAATAACGTTGGAAAAGAACAAACATGAAATTCGTCCCTGGGCCATTAAACAGAATACTGTCAACCATCTGGAGGTAACTCTATTCTCCGCGAATAAAGTCAGTTTGCACCGTTTTGATTTATTAGGTGCGCTGCGCAGTTATCCCAATTTTAGTACGCTTTCGCAAAGCGAACTTGATTCGATAGTGGACAGAGTTCAGCAACGCTCGTTCTTTCCACTTTTTTTGACACTGCTTTTTATCAGCAGCCTGATCATTCTATGGCTTCAAAAACATTATGCCAACGCTGACAAAAAAACAAAACTGCTATACAATTTAACTGCCTCAGCAATGATAGCAGCACTTATCTGGTTGCTGCCCGGACTGGATACCTTTTCCAGAATTATCAGTACGGTTATTTATTTTACCGTGCTATCGCTTTTTGCCATTGAAACGGATGATAAAATAAAGTTCAAAGACAATTTTCGGTTTCTACTAATGATTTTTATTTATTCTGGCTTTTGGATCCTCTATTTCCAAATGTTCGATTCAGTGCTCTGGTATGTGAAGGCTTACGTTGATGCGAGCTCATTGAACAATTTTTTCAATGGAATGTTAAGCAAAATCGGTTTGTCAATCAACTGGTTTTTTGATGTGGAACATGTTACCGTTATTAATGCTGGCACAATTATTCTGCTGCAATTGCTCATTTCAACCATTGTCAAAAACATGAAAGCGCTACCGACCATGATTGCCGGCATCGCGCTGGGAACAGTTGGCATGGCAATTCTGGCGATATCTACCAACATCTGGGTATTTGTGGCAGGCATCATGATTTTCTCCATTGGTGAGATGACGGCACATCCTAAGTTTTACAGTTACGTTGGACTAATTGCTCCCAAAGATCGCGTCGCTACCTACATGGGCTATATTTTCCTCTATGGCGTTATTGGCAGCAGCATCGGGGCGATTTTGGGCGCCAACATGTATGTTCACTTTGTTGATAAATTGAATCAACCGCGAACCTTGTGGTTGATTTTCAGCAGCATTGGCGTCACGACCATTGTCGGCTTGCTGTTCTATCACAAATTTTTCCCTCAAAAAACGGAACACTGACAAATCGATGTGAGTAATAAATTTTGAAATTTTTAAAACTGCAGCGGAAAGTATTTTTTGGTCGTCGTTAAAACAGGGCAGGCTGATCAATCGTTTACCTTTGCTGACAGGACATTCAGCAGAAATAAAATTTGTTGGCAACTTTTAAGTAGAGAAATTATGGAGAAAAAAAATGGTACAAGAAAACGAAGGAATAAAAACTTATAAGTTTAAAGCTGAAATAAAACAATTATTGGATATTCTGGCAAAATCGCTTTATACCAATCGTGAGATTTTTGTTCGCGAATTAATTTCTAATGCCTCGGATGCGCTGGATAAAGTGAGATTTGAAAGCATTCGCGGGACGGAGATTTATCAACCGGAAAATGATTTTGAAATTCGTATTGATTTAGATAAAGATAAAAAGAAAATCACCATTACTGATAGCGGAATTGGCATGACCAAAGATGAGTTGATCACCAATATCGGCACCATCGCTCATTCGGGATCGATGGATTTTTTGAAAAAAGTGTCTGAGAATGAAAGTCAGGGGCCATCGTTAATTGGACAGTTTGGAGTAGGTTTTTATTCGGTTTTTATGGCAGCGCACCAGGTCGTGGTGACAACGCGTTCCTATTTAAAAGATGAACATGCCTGGCAATGGAGCAGCGATGGCAGTGGTACTTATAAAATCGAACCAGTGGACTATGCGCCGCGTGGCACGAAAATCGAAGTCTTTCTAAAAGATGATGCTGAAGAATTTTGTGAAAAGTATCGCGTCGAGAATGTGATCAAAACTTATTCCAATTTCGTTCCCTTCCCGATCAAGCTTGATGGCAAACAAATTAATAAAATTTCGGCAATCTGGCGTGAGCCGAAAAGTTCGGTAAAAGAAAAAGACTACAAAGAATTTTTCAAATTTTTTGCCAATAGTGCAGAGGATCCAATAGACTGGTTGCATTTTTCGGCCGATGCGCCAATTCAACTTCATGCACTATTATTTTTCCCCAAAACCAATTATGAAATACTCGGCTTTAGCCCGCAAGAGCATGGTGTCAGTTTGTTTGTCAAACGGGTGCTGATCCAAAATGATAATAAAGATTTAATGCCAAAATACTTGCGCTTTGTTCGTGGGGTGGTTGACACGGAAGATCTACCATTAAACATCTCCCGGGAAACCCTGCAAGAAATTACCACCATCGTCAAAATTAAAAATTTATTGATAAAACGAATTTTAGGCCATTTATCGGATATGGCTCAAAATGAAAAAGAGAAATATCTTGCTTTCTGGAAGGAGTTCGGCAGGATTTTAAAAGAAGGCTATATGGATTTTTCTAACCAGGAAAAAATTGTTTCCTTGTTTCGCTTCAATTCATCAGATCTGGAAAAAGAAAATGACCTGTGCTCTTTGGATGATTATATCGAAAGGATGAAATCGGGGCAAAGAGATATTTATTATTTGACATCAGCCAGTCGAGAGGCGGCAGGCAAAAATCCGCATCTGGAAATTTTCAAGAAAAAAGGAATTGAGGTGCTGTACTCCTTCGATCCTATCGATGAATTTGTTTTATCTGGGATCATGAAGTACAAAGATAAAAAAATCGTCTCTGCCGATCAGGTGGAAATGGATGCGTTAAAAGATGTGAAGGCTGTCGCCGAAGTGGAGGAAAAAAACAAGGATAAAGCAAAAGATAAATCTCAAAAAGCAGATCAAAAGGAACTGGAAAAACTATGCACGCGCATTAAAAATATACTTGGCAAGCAGGTAGAGGAAGTGAGATTGTCTGAAAGGCTGACCGACAGTCCGGCGGTCCTTGTCTCGGCGGATGGCGCGATGTCAGCGCAGATGTCGCGCATTTTGCAGGTCATAAATAAAGATGCTCCACCAGCAAAAAAAAATATGGAAATCAACGCCGATCATGACCTGATCAAAAATTTTCTGGCTATTTTTCAAAAAAATCCCAAGGATGAGACGTTGAGCAACTACGTCAATCAATTGTTTCAAGCCCTGATGCTGCAGGATGGCTATTTAATGGATCCGCACAAAATGGTTTCTGGAATTCAGTCTTTGTTGAGTGAAGCGTCTACCTGGTACATTAAAGAAATAATGAAAGAGCCCAAGAAATAATTTGAATGCGCAGCAAAAGGTGGGGTTAACTTTGGCTACGCTCAGCAAAATAATGCTGAAATGTCACCCTGAGTCCAGATAAATCGGGAAAGGGTGCTATCTCTTTTTGCAAATGCCAGCTTACGGGCATAGCTCACGATTTGCGGTAGCATCAAATAATTTTTAGCTCGTTGTGAATATTTCTAATAAATTTTATAATTTGAATTTTTACCATTTAAAGTCTGGGACAACCGTCCGCGCAGAATGATCATTTCTGATTTATTTCCGGAATGATCAATTAGGTATAAATGCCATCCCACTGGAAAAAGATAGTAAGGCAGTGAAGTGCTGGCAAGGGGCAGAACTTTTTCCAGTGGGATTTTTGTATCCTACACCATTTAATCAGAATTTAATTAACAGTATGAGACTCAGCAGAACGCCTGGTTTCTCTCAACTTGTTGTTCAAAAAAATATCACCTGGAAGAGAAATTTAATACTTGCCTCTACTGGTCATTTTGTTAATGATTTTTACAATGGATTTTTAGCGCCGTTGTTGCCGATCATTGTTGTCAATTTAAGGCTGTCATTTGCCTCTGCCGGTTTGCTAATCTCTATTTTTTCCATTTCCAATTCCTTGCTGCAACCGATTGCTGGTTTTTTAGCTGACCGAACTAATCGAAATTATTTTGTGCTATTCGGTCCGCTTATGGCTGGCGTTTTCATGAGCTTTATTGGACTTGTCCATCAATATGGGACTTTATTAGTCATTTTAATCATGAGCGGAGTTGGCACGGCATTGTTTCATCCTCAAGCCACTGCCATGGTAGGAAATTTGGAAAATCGGCGTAAAGGTTTATCGATGTCCATTTTCAACACCACTGGCGCTTTGGGAGTTTCAGTGGGCTCAGCGTTTATCATTCCCTTTACTGAATTTTTTGGATTGTCTGCCACTCTTTACACTGTGCTCGTTGTCATTGCTTTTTTTATTTATTCTTGTCCCTACCTAATGACCAAAAGAGAAAATTATGCCCATTCGCCAATTTTGCCTTTGCTAAAAATTGTACTCAAATCGAAAGCAGCCTTAGTAATCAGCTTGCACATGATTGTTGTTATCAGAGCCACCTTGACGATGGCATTTACCGGCTTTATTCCGCTATATTTTACCTCGCAGGGCAATTCCACCTTTTTTAGTGCGCTGGGCTTAGCGGTTTTTCAATTTTTCCTTGTGATTGGCATGTTGATCGGCGGGCATGTTTTTGATAAAATTGGGCCACGAAAATTATTGATCATTTCATTTTTGTTTATTTTGCCGTTGGCACTACTGTTTGTCCAATTACCTTCGAGGTGGGGATTGGTCAGTTTAGCCTTGATGGGATTTTTCCTGGCTTCTTCCACCTCGGTCAATATTTTGCTTGGACAAAGAATTGCCCCCAATCATGCCAGTTTTATGTCCGCACTGATGATGGGATTGGGCTGGGGAATCGCCGGTCTGCTGATGACGCCGTTCGGTGCCTTAGCTGACCGGATTGGCTTGACTGGGGCATTAACCAGCACAGCATTTCTATCGATTGCTGGATTGATTTTGGTTTATTTTTTAAAACTTGAGGATACTGCCGATCAAAGCGCCTAGCGGATTCAAAATTGCCAGGCGCTACTCGCTCAGCTTATTAGTACAACTTCACTTCATCCATATTGACGGCTAATTTTTCACCAGCAATCTTTTTTAACAGATCCAGCTTGCCAGAAAAAATCGAAAAAGTGATCGTGTGAGCTAGCTTTTCCATGGGCGCTAATTGCTTGGCTGGGCCGTGGCATTCAATTTCGCAAAAGCCACCAAACCTACCGTCGTCATTGTACATCTGGATAGCGTCGCCGTAGTCGTAGGCTTTCTCCCAGGGATGATCGAGGTAAATGCCTTCGGCTTCAACATCAAATTCCTTTAAAAATAGCGTACCAGTTTCGCTGCCCGGTTCGTACTGCAAAAAAGCGATGCCATTGCGAGCAGCCCAGGGAGCAAAGCCAAGCTTGCAGCGAAATTTGCCGTCTATTTTCACCAACACCCATTCGTCAGTGATGGTAATTCTTTCCGGTGGTACGGAGGTAAAATTCGTCGGACCGTAATCACGAACGACAATATTCGTTTGAGCTGGATCTTTTTTGATGGGAATGATCATGGTGCCGGGGGGATCCAATTGGATGAGACTCCATAAGCCAATAAGACCTGTTTCTTTACCAATAACGCGATTTGATAAATTTTGCAGTGAATGAGTGAAAGACATGCCAACGTATTTTAAGTCAGCTAAATTTAAATTTGGGTAAGAATCGAGCAGTTCAATCCGACGAGTAATTTTAATAAAAAAATCCTCATCATTAATATTTTTAGTGTGAAATTCATTAGCGCAGATGACAGTGTCAGCTTGCTGAGCAATTAATCGATAAGTGCCCGGATCCATTTCATAAGGAACAAACCAATTACTTTTTTTGTCCAAATAAAAATCTGCTTCAGGCGAAATCCAGCTTCGTGCACCACCAATGTTCCAATCTTTTTTTTCGTTTTGCCAGAAGGCTTCAGAGCCGATTTTTGGATTGGGCCACAATAAATTTTTCCCGGTCAAACCATCAACAGACATGGCGATGACTTTGCCGCCGTATTCTGGTAACACTGCCAGCATGGCACGATTTTTTTCACCTAAAATGGTCACCGGAGTATGTTTTTCCATGACAGCAATTAAATCCTTGACTGAATTGAACATTGGTTGATTTCCTCCCTGACAATAGAGTAAGCATAGCATGAACAGACCTAAAAAAAAGAGTTGAATTAGTTGACTTTTTTTCATTTGATTCCTCCGCTTGTCTGAGTTAGTACAGCTTTTGATTATTCTAAAATGGTATTATTGGCAGCATTTTTTTGATCAGCTATGGCAACAAAAGTTGGAATGCTCACTTTTATTTCATTTGAAGGCGGACTTTGATTGTTCGCTCTATCTAATGCGGTCACGACATAATAATAAGTGTGATCATTTTTGACTGAGGTATCAAGAAAAAAGGGTACTGGCCCAGCAGTGATGTGAATCAGATTTTCTGCTTGGCATAAATCAACGGGACTTTTTTCCGAACGATAGATGCTGTAGCGATAGATAGTTGCTGGTTCCAGCGTGCTATCCGGCGGCAACCACTTGAGCAGAATGCCACCCGGATGATAATAATCAGCAGCAATCAGGATCGGATCCAAGGGAGGCTGTTTTGCCTTCCACATCATGGGTGGGAAATTAGCAACATGCTGGAAGCCATAATTTTCCAGTTGCGCTCTCACTTTTTCCAAACCCGAATAACTAAAAAACACCAAACCATTAGCCCCACATTGTCGAGTTATTTTTGTCTGCTTTGCGACTTCATCCAGAGGCCACTTTTCACTTCCCAATTGATTGATGGCTGATCCGGGGAAAATATAACGGGTGCGCTGACGGCTGATTAACCAATCAGCAACCACCGATCCAAATGGCGCAGTGGCGTGATTGGTTTGCCAGTAAATCATCGGGACAATGAAATCGACTTTTTGTTCCTTTATCCATTGCATGGCATCCTGATAAACAATGTGGAAACCATTCCAAAGGCTGTAATTATATTTTCCGATCACGGCGGCGGAAATTTTCAGCCAAGGTTTTATTTGAATTGCTTCATCATAAAATTTACGTACGAATAAATTGATGTTTTCCCGTTGCCAATCCTCCCAGGCTAAATTCTGCGGATTACCTTCTGGTGAATTGAACAAGCGCAAGCTGATCGGATCTTGCGAGTAGCCTTTGTCAGGTGAATTTTCAGGATAACGAATATAATCGAAATGGAGGCCATCGATGTCATAGGCGCGAACAATATCCAGGCAGACGTTATGGACAAAATCCCGGGCTGCTGGAATGCCGGGACTGAGATTAATATAATGAGCGTTGAGTGGCATGGGGGTGCCATTTTTATCGCAAATAATCCATTCCGGATGGGCGTGAAAAAGATGCTCTGGGATTGTGTGCGGCGGTGGAGATGTATCACTCCAAACGGTAAAAGTATTCACCCAGGCATGCAGTTCCAGCCCGCGTTGATGAGCTTGTTCAATTGCAAAACTTAGCGGATCCCATCCCGGATCTTTTCCCAATTCTCCAGTAAGCAGTTTGGACCAGGGTTCATAAGGCGAGCGGTAAAAGGCATCAGCATTGCCTCTAATTTGAAATAAGACAAAGTTCAACTTAGCCTGTTTGATCACATCAAAAATCTCGGCGATGCGATTTTGCTGTGCTGGCGGATTATTGAGATTAGCATGTTGTGCCCACTCCCATCGTGTTACCCAAATGCCACGGGCCTCAATGGTTTCATCGTATTTAATTTTCGGAGGCTTACAGAATGAAAAAAGAATTACAAGCAGAAGTAGCCAATTTTTAATGTTCAATTTTTTCATCAGCAATCTTCGTTTATGGTTTAAATGCCTTTCTCCAGTGTCAACATCCAGAAAAGCTCAAATTCTAAAAAGTCAATTTCTTCATGACAGAATTGGGATTTGATAGTTGGAATGAAAAAGATTTTAGGATTAGAAAATTGGTCATTGTTCATATAGTATTCAAAATTTGTTTTATAAAGCAATCCTGAGATTTATTTTATCATTTGTTTAAGTTTCATTCTTCGCTCTTCAAAAAACGGTTCAGCCGCTTCTCTAAAATAAGTTCGCTGTGAAAAATCGCGATTGAACAAGTTATTCAAAAATCTTTCTTTAAAATCATTGAGCCTCTTGCCATAAATATGAAACGAATCTGATTCATCGATATACCTGCCGAGTTTGATTTTTTTACCTATGCGTTTGCTGATTTCCTCTGCCACGTATTCCATGAGATGAATAAAAGCAAAACAATTCATGAATGAGGCGTCGTAAGCATCTCGGCTGCGAAAACGGATGTTCATGTTTAGAGTTGGCTGCTTTTGTTCATTTTCCAGGATGCGAAACCACATGCTTTGCAAACAGGCTGGATCATAAATGTCAGTATCCAGATAGGGTTGCCAGGTAATTGCCTGTGCCTGGCGGGAAAAGGGCTGCTTTGCTAATTTTTCAATGATGTACTGAATTTGATTGATCTGCACGAACTCCTGTTTTTGGCCATGGATTTCTTTTTCAACTACCTTGACATAATCATGGTCGAGGAGAAAATGGGCCGTTTCAAATTCATAAAATTTCTTCTTCTTGTTTTTTGGTAGCTGGCATAAAAATTTATCAAATAAACTCATTGGCGCTTCATAGCCGAACAGCCGTTGATGGTATGTGTATTGCCATTTGGTATCATCAGCTACCAGCGGATCGCGAATCCAATGATCTTTGATGCCATCGCGTACTTCTTGGACATACTCTTCCAGATCTTCGAATCCGCCCGGAATGCCGCCCATGTGAATCATTGGTTCTGAGTTTGGTTGTTCGATAGAGATTAAAATGGAGCAATCTTTACTTGGCGGGTCAAGGTAATTGCCATTTTTATCTTTGGCGTCGTACTGGGTGCGTATGTCGCAGCCGTAGAGCCAAAGCCCGATCATGGCGTTTTCCCAGGCTTCGGCCAGCGAGCTGCCAGATACGGCTACCACTGGAATGTTCCCATTTTCGGCAGAACTGATGAGATGAATTTTATCTCTTTTTTCAACCACTATTTTTTCCAATGATGGATTTTGCATGAAATCTCCCAACTTAAAATTTAACAACCTCGACTTAGGCCTATTCAATCTATTGAGGCCACATCGCAAGAAGAATCAATCATGGTCGAATAATTTAGGGCTACAATTTATCTGAATAAATTATTAATGTCAAGAAATTTTTTGAGCGCCATTTAAAAGATAACATTTTTTAGCTTCAACAGAGATTCATCTTGACATTATAAAAGAATATTGTTATATTTGCCTGCCAATTTGAATCCAGTTTAAACCTGATATAATAACCTATTCCAATTTAATCCTCTATATGAAAGAAAATTCGAAC
>CAZNDR010000047.1:0-14338 GCA_964571835.1 uncultured Cytophagia bacterium
AGATAGGTAGAAATCTAGGGCTATCAGCGAATAAATATAGCTCTTAAGAATTAGGAGGCTTTATGAAGAAGACTTTTAATGCTATTTTTCAGTTCTTCTATCTCGAACGGTTTGACAATATAATCGTCAGCCGCATCAATCAGTATTTTAATAGGATCGACGCAGGGGCTTTTGGCTGAAAGGAAGATGATGGGAATCTGGTCATATTTTTTATCATGGCGCACAATTTTTAGCAGCTCGTAGCCGTCCATGTTCTTCATCATTATATCAGTAATTATCAAATGAGGAATATTTCCTTCTGCTAACCATTGCATTGCCTCACTGCCGTCAGTTTTTAAGCAGACATCAAAATCATATTTTAAATTATATTCCAATAGCCTTAACAGATTTGGTTCATCATCAACTATTAAGATTTTTGGTTTCATTTTTCTCCTCAAATTTGGGAAAGCTGACACAAAATGTCGTCCCCAGATTTTCTTTGCTCAATACCTTGATTTTGCCATGATGGGCATTTACGATTTCTTTGACTATTGCCAATCCCAATCCAGTGCCGGTAATGGAACCGGCATGTCGATTCACTCGATAAAATTTATCAAAAATTTTATCAATCTCCGCCTCAGGAATGCCAATGCCAGTATCTTTGATTTTCAGCTCCACCATATTTTTGGCATTTTTTGCTGAAATGCTTACTGTGCCATCATGCTCGGTGAACTTAATAGCATTGCCGATTACGTTTACCAAAACCTGCTTGATGGCTTTCTGGTCGACTAAAATCGGTGAGATATTACCGTTGATTTGATCTATCAATTTGATTTGCTTTTCCTTGGCTTGAATTTTAAACATGTCGACCACTTCAGGGACAACTGATTTTAAATCGACCTTTTTGGGAATATACATTTGCCGGCCAGATTCGATTCGGGAAATGGATAAAATGTCATCAATCAATTGTGCCAAGCGACGGCTTTCGCGATAAATAATTTCGTTGAATTCCTGTTTGATTTCGGGTGGCATTGTCTTATCTTTTAAAATCGTGCTGGAAAATCCTAATATCGAAGCAAGCGGCGTTCTCAGTTCATGCGAGACGTTAGAGACAAAATCATTTTTCATCTGTTCGATTTCTTTTTCTTTGGTGTAATCACGAAGAATCAGCACTTTGCCAGCTGACTCGCCGTCAATGTCCAAAAATGAACTGCCCGTCACCAATAATAGACGTGGCTTGGGACGAGTGATTTGAAATTCGAGATTGGCAAAGGAGTTTTTATTCAACGACTGAATTAATTTTTCGCCATGTTCACTGCAACTGTGAATAATAGGTTTGAGACCAATATTGGGCAAATCTTTTTGATTGACGCCCAGTAATTCTTTTGCTTTATTATTAATCAGCATTAAATTCAATTCAGCATCGATGACCAGTACACCGTCTCCCATGCTCTGCAAAATAATATCCAATCTTTCATTATATTGACGTAATGCTTCCTCAGCCGCTTTGCGCTCGCTGATATCTCTTTGTACATAAACCCAATGTACCACATCGCCTCTGCTGCTTAGCACGGGCTGTAGTGAAAACTCCACCCAAAATTGTGAACCGTCCTTTTTATAATAGATAATCTCCGAAATAATTCTCGTATTCTCAGCAATCGCCTTTTCAATTTTTTCGACAATTGTACTATCGGTTTTGGGACCGTACAAAAAATTAATGGGCTTGCCAATTACTTCATTCTCAGTATAGCCAGTCATTTTTAAAAAAGCTTCATTCACCAGCACAATGGTTGAGTTTTGCGCACTGGGCAATTCAGCTTGGGTGATAACCACCGCATCAAAAGCATGGATTACTGCCGATTCCAACAGCAGCAGTCTTTTTTGATATTCTTCAGCTTTTTTCTGCTTCAACGCATTTTCTACGGTAACCGGCAACATGGTCAGATATTTGCGATCTGGATCTTTAATGAGATAATCATAAGCGCCTGACTTCATAGCCTTGACAGCCACTTCTTCATCGCCGGTGCCAGTGGTAATAATGATCGAAGAATCGGAAATATATTCAAAGACATCGAACGCCGTGCCATCGCCAAGAAAGTAATCGGTAATAACGACATCGAAATGTTTTGTCGTCAGCAGCTTCTTTGCTTCTCTAAATGAGCTGACAATTTCATAATCGTAGTTGAGTGCTTCATGGTCAATAAATCTCTTAAACGCCAATTGATCAACTCTGTCATCCTCAACTAAAAGCACTGAATATTTTTTCTGCTTCTGCTCCATGCCTTGCCTCTTTGATGCCTATTACTAAATTATTCCTTAATTTCCAATAACTCTGGATACAAACTTTTGGCATATTCCGGGCATAAACTAGGGCTGAATTCTGCCTCAGAATGATCTTTGGTATAGTGTTCAATTTGATTCCCATAGCCGCTATCATCGCGAATTTTTTTGCATAAAGATTTATTAACAATTATGATCTTATCAGCCGCATCAGTAATGTAAACGCTATCAAAAATATTCATCATGGCAAAAGATAACATTGTAATTTGATTTTCGGTTTTTTTCTGATTTGATAGCATTGTCGATAACAGTGGTAAAATTTTGAGATAATTGCGATCGATATCTTTTATTAGATAGTCAAATACTCCTTCTCGCATGGTTTTGACAGCGATATCTTCTCCGCCAGCGCCGGTCGTCAAAACCGTTGATATTTTTTTCAGCAAAGCCATTAGATAGAAAATTGTGCCGTCGCTTAAATTATAATCAGCCACCATGACATCAACATTTCCCGGCGTTGCTTTTCTGCTGGCTTCTGCGATCGATCCTGCTGTTTGGAATTCTTAGGGCAAATGGCAGCTCTCGACCAATCGTTCAAAAGCCAACTGATCTAATCGGTCATTCTCGATTAGTTATACTCGATAGATTAGCTCATCCATTTAGTCAAGTTTCTCATTTAACCCCCAATCAACCTGGCAATTCACTGAGTGTCCAATACATATCGATCGTTCTCATGGTTTCGACAAATTGCAGATAATCCACTGGCTTTATCATAAAACCAGCCACGCCCAAATTGAAACTTTCGATTTTATCGTGCTCTTCCTGAGACGTGGTTAAAACAATAACGGGTATTTTTTTTAAGGCATTGTCATTTTTGACTATTTTCAAAAATTCGATGCCATTCATTTTTGGCATATTCAAATCCAAAAGAATGATACCAGGAATTTCGTTGCCCGAACTGCGAAGATATGCCAGGGCTTCTTCCCCATTCTCCACTGTGTTCAAGGTATTAGTCACTTTTATATCATTCAAGGCTCGCTTTACCGTCATGGCATCGACAATATCATCTTCGACTAACAAGATATTTTTATGATCTTTCATTAAACGATTCCTTCAGCTAAACCAATTCTCCGACAAACAAATTTATATGATTTTTAAATTTTGCCCATAGCTTTCTAATGTTTTGCAAAAGCTGTTTCGCCGCTGACCAATCTCCTTCTTTGGCCAGCATTTCCAACTGCAATGAAATTTGATGCAACTCCATGGCGGTAATATTACCGGCTGATCCCTTTAAGGTATGCGCACTTCGATGTAGCAAATCCTGATCGTTTTTTTCTATTGCCTTTTCCATGGTTTCAATCAATTGGGGAACTTCTCCTAAAAACAAAAGGAGCAATTCGTTTACGAAATGGTCATTTCCTCCCACTCGTTCCAGCAAAACATGGCGGTCAAAAGTGATATTTTTAGGCTGCGTTATCTGTGGCAGCTCCTCAGTTTCTGAAGTTCCATTGCCGGTTAGCCACTTTCTCACTTTCGCTGCCAACTCCTCGGGATTGATCGGTTTGGAAATATAATCGTCCATGCCAGCAGCCAGACATCTTTCCCGGTCGCCTTTCATGGCGTGAGCAGTCATAGCAATGATGGGGATATGGTGATTTTTAACCATGGAATCTTTATTGCGAATGATACTGGTCGCTTCGTAACCGTCCATTTCCGGCATTTGAATATCCATTAATACCAAATCATAGGAGTTATTCATCAATGATGTTAAAGCCTTTTCACCATTAAGAACAGTTTCCACGCGATAGCCCATTTTGTTGAGCAGCCGCAAGGCGACCCGCTGGTTAATTACATTATCTTCCGCCAATAAAATTTTAGCACTAGCATGGCGGCTTTCAGCAAGGGTATGCCTGATGATCATTTTTTCTGGTTCGGCGTTGTTCTCTTGTTGCTTATTCAGAACCGTGACCAGACAATCGAACAATTGTGACTGTTTCAACGGTTTTGTCAAATAGCCCGCAAATCCAATTTTTTCTAAGCGTTTTACATCACCGCGTGCTCCTAAGGAGGTCATCATGATCAATGGAATATCTTTAAATTCGGTTTGTTGTTTAATCTGCATGCCTAACTGCTCACCATTGATTTCTGGCATGAGCATATCGGTGATGACAATGTGAAAAGGATCATTTTCTCTGACAGCTTGCTGTAACTTGATCAGTGCTGTCTGCGCATCCGGAACAATCTCATAACGACATTTCCACGAAGAAAACATCAACGCCAATAACCGGCGGTTGGTGGCATTATCATCGACTGCCAGAATGCGGACTTTTTTAATAGCAGTCAATAGCCTATCGCTAATCATAAAAGCTGAATGTTTCGCCTTTGGCTGTTTTTTTAACCTTATATCAAATTGGAATGTCGATCCTTGGTTTGCTTCACTTTCGACTGTGAGCTCTCCCCCCATGAGTTCAATAAGCTGTTTTGAAATCGACAGTCCCAATCCAGCACCGCCAAATTTTCGAGTGGTGGAATTATCGACCTGCGAAAAGGAATTGAATAAGCTGGCAATTTTATCGGCTGGTATGCCGATGCCGGTATCCCGTATCGAAAATCTTAACGTCGCCTTGGTAGCATCTTCATCGCTGAGGGCAACCTCAACAATAATCTCTCCGCTGGAGGTGAATTTAATTGCATTGCCGATCAGATTAGTTAAAATCTGACGTAATCGTCCCGGGTCTCCTTTTAGTAATTGTGGCACATCAGGATTGATGAGGCAATTCAATTCTAAACCCTTTTGATGAGCACATATCGCCAAATTATCGTTGACATCTTCAATCGTCGAATGCAAATTAAAATCGAGTTCCTCGAGTTCCAATTTGCCCGCATCTATTTTTGAAAAATCCAGGATATCATTGACAATTACCAGCAGTGCATCCGCGCTGGCGCGAATTAAATTGGTGTACTCGTATTGCTCATCAGAAAGTTGGGTATCGAGCAAAAGACTGGAGGCAGAAGTAATGCCATTTAGCGGCGTTCGAATTTCATGACTGATATTAGTGAGAAATTTACTTTTAATTTTGTGCGCCACTTGCGCTTCCTTTGCTAATTCCTCTGTCCGTCTTGTCATCTGAATTAGTCGTCGGTGCGTCTCATGAAGTTCAACCTTTAACCGAAAATGATCCAAAAATTGTCTTACCCGATTGAGCAAAATTTCTGGCGCAACTGGCATCGGCAGAAGCTCAATGTGACCATATGTCAATAATTTGCTGTGCAGTTCATCCTTCACCTCACCTGGTAACAGAAGCAAAATGGGGATAGCGTTTGCATGTTCTGCATTGGCTAATTGCAAGGCAGTTGCAACGCCATCTGCTTCAGACTGGAGTTCCTCTATTATTGCTGCTGCAATAAATAAATCATGCGATAAAATTTCCAGTGCTTTCGTAGCTGATGAGGCCATTACAATTGGGACATGGAGATTAGTTAGCCATGACAGCAGTCCATTGCGATGTCCTGCCCCATTATCGATCACCAATATTTTCGACTTGATTTCCACCTTAACGCCTTTTATTTATAAAAATTAAGCAGCAGTTTGGGCTTTACAGCCAGCTTTTGTTTGCCTAAGGTCGCACAACTCACATCGAGCAAAACAGAAAATTATTGTGCCCCACTAACAAGGTATTTTATTTTTTATACTTTTATATCTCGACCTTAGTGAATAGCTAATTCTGCTTGAGATTTCAATACGCCCATGAGTTTCTCAAATTCCTGTTCGGTTGTAGTGGATAACATTTTTGCCTCTTCCAAGTTATGCTCTTTTCCTGCTCTTTCCAGTCTTGAAGCCATGTGCTGCAAACGGGCAGCTCTGATATTTCCGGCTGATCCTTTAATCGTGTGAGCAGCACGCTCAATAAAAGCAAAATCGACCTTTTTAAGTCCTTCATTCAACATTTGGAATTGTTTGGGGGTTTCAACCACAAAAATATCGATAAGTTCGGACAAAAATTCCTCATCGCCTCCCAATGCTTCGAGCAAATTTTCCCGTTCCCATATTTTTCCACTACTTTCATTTTTTTTGACTTTTAATCCAGTGATGTGTTTTGTTTCCGCAAAAAGCCATTTGCTAATTACCCTTGATAATTCGTCTTGACGTATCGGTTTGCTAAGATAATCGTCCATGCCCGCGGCCAGACATCTCTCTCGATCACCTTTCATAGCATAGGCCGTCATAGCAATGATGGTAACATGTTCATTGAGGGGAAAGGACTTCTTGGTCCGAATGTGCTTTGTCGTTTCAATACCATCCATTTCTGGCATCTGCACATCCATTAGGACGAGATCATAACGCTGTTTTTTTAGCATCTCCAGCGCGAACTTACCGTTTTCAGCCAAATCAGTCCGAAGGCCCAATTTGTCCAACATTTTAACGGCTAATTTTTGATTGACCAAATTGTCTTCGACTAAAAGAATCTGAGCTTTAGCATTGCTGGTGGAAATATTTATTTTCTCCCCAACCGGAATTGGATTTTTATCAACCAATCCAGCCTTCGAGCGATATTCTTCTGTAGCACTTGACTTTTGAACTGCCGCGGATGTTTTTTTTAATTTCAGGACAAACCAGAAAGTTGAACCTTTGCCCAATTCACTGGCAACACCGATTTGTCCGGCCATCATGGTGATTAGTTTTTTCGAAATACTGAGCCCCAATCCGCTGCCGCCAAATTTTCGTGTTGTGCTGGCGTCAGCATGAGTGAATGGTTCGAAGAGCTGATCGATTTTTTCGGCTGGAATGCCGATACCAGTATCGGTCACAGTGATACGAACGGTAGCGTCATAATCGCTTTGTTCTATTAGCTTTGCCAACAAACAGATTTCGCCTCTATCGGTGAACTTAATCGCATTGCCCAACAAATTGTACAACACCTGCCCAATACAGCTCGGGTCGCCCATTAATAATTTGGGCAAATCAGGTTCAATGTCAGAGTTCATCGCTAATCCTTTGGCATGCGCTTTGAGAGCTAACATGTTTTTGATGTTGGTAAGCAGCTCTGGTAAATTAAAACTTATTTCTTCAAGCTCCAGCTTGCCAGCCTCGATTTTAGAAAAATCGAGAATATCATTGATGATAATCAAAAGCGCATCGGCGCTCTGGCGAATCATGGTGGCATGCTCGCGCTGTTCTGGCGTGAGAGATGAATCCAGCAGCAAGTCAGTCATGCCAATTATTCCGTTCATTGGCGTGCGAATTTCATGGCTCATGTTAGCCAAAAATTCGCTTTTAGCTCTGGTCGCTGCCTCGACCACCTGATTGGCTTCATTTAGTTCTTCGACTTTTTGCCGCAGCTCATCAGCCTGATTTTTGATGAGCTCCTTTTGTTTTTGTAGTTCCAAAAACGCACCATTTAATTCTGATACTCTTTTCTCTAATTCCAGCGATTGCTCTTTGATCAGCTTTTTTTGTTGAAAAAGATTGATAAATATTTCAGCTTTGGATTTCAAAATTCTTGCTTCAAATGGTTTAAAAATATAATCCACAGCTCCGGCTTCATAGCCTTTGAAAACATAACGCTGATCTTTGTTGATAGCAGAAACAAAAATAATCGGAATATGTTTGGATTTTTCAAAGCCGCGCATTAATTCTGCGGTCTCAAAACCGTCCATATTCGGCATTTGCACATCTAGCAAAATAAGGGCAAATTCATAATCTAAAATATAAGCTAATGCCTGTTTTCCCGAAGTTGCTTTTATCAAATTAAGCTCTGGGTCATCCAGAATCGATTCCAGCGCCGTCAGATTTTGAGGCTTATCATCCACCAACAAGATGTTTATTTTTTCCATTGTACCTTCAGAGCGGTTGATTGGCTATCTGCTTATTCTAAGCTGTTACTAATTTCATTTATCATCTACCTCCAAAGCAGTCAACTAAATTTAATAAGCAAACATTCGATATGTTCATTATTCATTATTACCGCCTTTCAGCTAAAGTTTTCACTAGCATATTACTATATGCTATTCGGCTCTTGCTTAGGCAAGGTGAAATAAAACTCACTTCCCTTGCCGACTATCGATTCAACCCAGACCTTGCCGCCATATAATTCGACAATTTTTTTAACCAGTGAAAGCCCCACGCCAGTGCTCTCGATTTGGTCACGTGGAGCCAGGGTCTGAAAAATCTGAAATATCTTTTTAAAATGTTTTTCTTCGATACCAGGTCCATTATCGGCGACACAAAATTGCCAGAAGTCTTCTTTTTCCTGGCAAGAAATGACAATTTCCCCTTTTGGCTTGTCCATGTATTTTATGGCATTGCTAATTAAATTCTGAAAAACTTGTTCCAGCCGCGTCTTTTCGACCACTAATGTTGGAAAATTTCCTTTGATCTTAATTTTGAAATTATCCGGCGGAGCAATCAACTCGATGACGCTGGGAATAAGCACATCAAAATTCACCGCTACCTTTTCTTCAAAAACTCTGCCGACCCTGGAATATTTCAATATCCCTTGAATCAGTTCATGCATTCGTTTTACCCGGCCGAGTAGCAGTGATAACAACTCTTTGCCTTTATCATCAAATTTGGCTGCATAATCTGAGGCGATCCAATCTGCCAAAGAACTGATGGCACGCAATGGCGCCTTCAGATCGTGGGAAACGACGTAAGCAAACTCTTTTAGATCCTGGTTAATATTCTCTAATTCTTCAGCCTGCTGCTTGAGCAATTTTTCCTTTTTTTGTAGCTCTAAAAAAGCGCCATTCAATTCAGTCACTTTGTGTTCCAGTTCCAATGACTGCTTCTTGATTGTCTTCTGCTGATTATATAGATCAAGAAAAATATTGACCTTTGATTTAAGCACTTCTACCTCTAACGGCTTAAAAAGATAATCAACTGCGCCGGCTTCATAACCCTGAAATACGTATTTTTGATCTTTGTTAATAGCAGTTACAAAAATTATCGGAATATGTTTGGATTTCTCTTTCCCCCGCATGAGTTCGGCCGTTTCGAAACCGTCCATCTCAGGCATCTGGACATCCATTAACACTAATGCAAAGTCATGTTCCAGAATCATTGACAAGGCTTCGTTTCCTGAGGTTGCTTTATGCAATCTCAGTTTGGGATCATCCAAGATCCCTTCCAGTGCTACCAGATTTTCCAATTTGTCATCAACTAACAGGACATCAGTTTTCTCGTTCGAGCTCATGCTTTCTTCCATTCTTTTTGTACATGTTCAATTAAAAAATGAGCGATATTATCTAATGGCAACACATAATCTACTTTTACTGACTCAATGACAGATCGCGGCATCAGTTGAACTTCAGCTGTGTTGGGATCTTGCACGATAACCATGCCGCCGCACTCCTTAATTTTTTTTGCGCCCAGGCAGCCATCGCGATTGGCACCGGTCAACACAATACCGATCAATTTCTCCTGAAAGGTTTCGGCAGCAGTTTCAAATAAAATATCGATCGACGGACGAGCATAATTAATCATATCACAAATAGAAAGCGAGAATGTCTTATTATTCTCAATGAGCAAATGGTAATTTGGCGGCGCAAAATACACTAGGCCTGGCATCAGCTTTTCTTTTTCATCCGCTTGTTTGACAGTCAAGCGACTTTTCTTATCCAAATCTATGGCCAAAAAGTCATCGGATTGGGGATGCAGGTGTTGGACAACAATAATCGACGCGGAAAAATCACTCGGCAATAAAGGAATAATTTTTCTCAGTGCATCCATACCTCCGGCAGATACGCCGATAACGATTGCCTCATATTTGCCTTTTTTCATGCGATTAGCAGTCAACTGACTCGTCTGAATATTTTTGCTTTTTTATCTATGACTTCAAAATCATGTTCATAGCTGGAAAACATCAGGCTTTCTTTTGTACCCAGACAAAGGAATCCCAAATGGCATAGACTTTCTTTAAATAAGCCAATCGCCCGGTTTTGCAATTCTTTCTGAAAATAAATAAGAACATTTCGGCATATCACCAGATTCATCTCTCCAAAGACGCCATCGGTAGCTAAATTATGATCAGAGAAGATGAGGTTTTTTTTCAACGATTGGTCAAGGATTGCCGAATTATATTTTGCTGTATAATAATTAGCAAACGATTCTTTGCCGCCGGCAGCTTGATAATTGGAGGTATATTTTTTTATTTGCTCCAACGAAATAATTCCCTGTTTTGCCTGGTGAAGAATGACCTCATTAAAATCAGTGGCATAGATCTGAGCTTTATCATAAAGTCCTTCTTCCTTAAGGATTATCGCTAAAGAATAGACCTCTTCACCAGTGGCGCAGCCAGCATGCCAAATTTTGATGAAGGGATATGTTTTTAAAATGGGCACAATTTCTTTTCTTAAACACAAAAAGAAAAATGGATCGCGAAACATTTCCGTCACGTTAATGGACAAATCCAATAACAAAGTTTCTAAAAAACTGACATCGTACAAGAGACGGTGCACCATTTCAGAAATTGAAGTTAAGCTGGCAATAGCCAGCCGATGTTTCACCCGTCGTTTTATTGATGCCCTGGCATATTGTCGAAAATCGTAGCCATATTTTCGGTAGATCGCTTCTAATAACAATTCAATTTCGATGTTTTCATTTTCGATGGTATTCATTCATCCTTAAATAGTTAGCCTGAATTGTCTGATTGAGTCATTTATACAACCACACTCGCAGCAGCGAAAGCAATTTATCAGGATCGACCGGTTTAGATAGATAATCATTGGCACCAGCTTCAATACATTTATTGCGATCACCTTTCATCGCTTTAGCGGTTAATGCAATTATCGGCAGTTCTTTATGCCCGTTATTGCTGCGCATCTTTCGCATGGCTTCATAGCCATCCATTTCGGGCATCATGATGTCCATCAGCACCAGATCGATATCCGAATTTTGCTCCAATAAGTGCAATCCTTCGTTTCCGTTTTTTCCGATTAACACATTCATCCCTTTTTCTTCCAAGACATTGGAAAGGGCAAAGACATTTCTCATGTCATCGTCGACTAATAGAATTTTCTTTCCCTGGAAGAGCATCTCTTTATCATGGATCATGCGTAGAATCCGCTGTTTCTCAGCCGGCAAATTGGCTTCAATTCGGTGTAAAAACAGGGTTACTTCATCAAACAGCCGGTCTGGCGAGCGCACACCTTTGATGATAATACTTTCCGCATGTTTTTTCAACTTTATCTCTTCTTGCCGAGAGATATCCTTGCCGGTATAAATGATGATGGGAAGGTGGGAAATAGTCTTATCGGCTTCGATCATCTGCAGCAGCTCAAAGCCAGAAATGTCTTCCAGTCCCAAATCCAGCACCATGCAATCAAAAGAATTGGTCTTGAGCAATTCAAAGGCTTTTTTTCCGCTCTCAGTCGCAGTAGTGTGCACATCATTATTGCCGATTAGTTCAATGATGCTTTTGCGTTGCTTTTCATCATCCTCCACCACCAATAAATTTTTAATTGTTTTGGAAATGATATTTTCAATTCTGGTAAATGCCTCTTCCAATCCTTCCATGCTCACCGGTTTAGACAAAAAGCCAATTGCTCCCATGCGCAGCGCCTCCATAGTGCGATCAGAAGCTGACATAAAGTGCACTGGAATATGGCGCGTTTCCGGATTATCTTTTAATTTCTGCATGACAGCCCAGCCATCAATGTCCGGCAGACCGATATCTAAAATGATCGCATCAGGTTTATAATCTTCAGCAAACTGGATACCTTTTCTGCCATACTGAGCGATGAGACATTTGAAATTCCGCTCATGTGCCAGATCAATTAAAATTTTGGCAAACTTATTATCATCCTCAATGACCAGAATGGTGCGGTCACCAGGATTGATTTTTCTTCTGTCGTCTGGCAGTTCATCAATTGAATTTGCAGAAGTTTCTGTTTTCACTGTTCCTGCTGATTCAACTTCAGGCGGTCGCTTCTCTGCTGGCTCTTTCGGGAACGTCTCAGCTTTCTGTTTTCCATTTGTCAAATCAGAAAAATAAAGTGTAAAGGTACTACCTTTACCCACCTCACTTTGTAATTGTATCTCTCCACCAAGTAGACGCGCCATTTCTTTGGCTATGGATAAGCCGAGGCCAGTACCGCCATATTTCCGGCTGGTGGTGCCGTCTTCCTGTTGAAATGCCTCAAAGATGATTTTTTGTTTATCTTTGGCAATGCCTTTGCCAGTGTCGGTCACTGAAATCGCCAGCGTCTTTTCCCGAATCAAACCGCTTTTGGTCAAAGATACCTCAGTTGAAGGCCTATGAACAGCAACTTTGAGACTGCCTTTTTCAGTAAATTTAATAGCATTGGACAGGAAATTTTTAATAATTTGTTTTAAGCGCTGTTCATCTGTATGAATTGACTTAGGAAGGTCGGCTGCCTGCTCTACAATAAATTGCAGACCCTTATCTTCGACAAAATGCCGATAATGTTTTTCAACCTCTTTAACCAAATCGGCAAGATTTATCTCTTCAATATTTAGTTCGATCTTGCCGGATTCTACTTTGGCCAGATCCAATATTTCATTGATGATAGTTAGCAATTCAGTACCTGCAGCATGGATAGTCTGGGCAAATTCAACTTGTTTTTCGGTAAGATTTTTATCTTTATTTTGTAAAAGTATCTTGGACAGAATTAGCAAGCTGTTCAAAGGTGTTCTCAATTCATGAGACATGTTTGCCAGAAATTCTGATTTGTACTTGCTGGTAATTTCCAGCTCCTGCGCCCGTTCTTCGAGCATCTGCTGAGTCCTTTCTAATTCAGCGTTTTTCTTGCGGATGTCATCTTTTTGCTCTTCCAGGTTTTGCGTCTTCTCCTCAAGCTCTTCATTAGTTTGTCTTAGCTCCTCCTGTTGTGCTTGCAAGCGTGCCTCTGATTCTTTTAATTGTTTTGCCTGTTCTTCCAGCTCTTCGTTGGATTGCCTCAATTCTTCCTGCTGCGATTGCAGCTCCTCAGCTTGCAACTGCGTTTTTTCCAGCAGCTCTTGCAGCTGGGTCCGCGATTCAGCAGAATTGAAATTGATGCCGATATTCTCAGTGGCTTGTTTTAAAAATTCCAATGTCGCCTCATCAAACTCGCGAAATGTCCCTAACTCAAAAACACCCATTACTTCATTCTCATAGAGGAAAGGTACCGCGATGATATTTTTAGGAACAGCCTCTCCCAGTCCGGAATTGATTCTGATGTAATCATCAGGCACTTGCGATAATAAAATCGGTTTTTTCTCTAACGCCGCTTGCCCAATAATACCCTCGCCGAGTTTAAATTCATTAGCTAAATTTTTTCGCTGGGTGTAGGCATAGCTGCCAATTAATCTATAGATCTGATTATCACTCTTGGCATAAATTGCCGCGACCTGGGCTTTAACATAATTGGCAATAAAACGAATGACATTTTGCGCCAAATTAATCATATCTAATTCGCCGCGCATCTGATCGTTCAATTCAGCTTGGCCGGTCTTCAACCAGTTTTGTCGATTATTTTTTTCAGTAGTTTCTTTTAGTGCCATGGTCATGGCATTTAAGGCATTGATGAGTTCATCATTTTCCGACCGCGGCATCATCTGCGCCGTATAGTCCCCTTTGGCAATTTTATTGGCATGAGAAATTATCTGCTCCATATTCTGTTTCATCTCATTAATAGACTCCGCTAACTGCCCTATTTCATCGTGAGAGTTAATTTCGATTTTCGGGGCAAGATCACCCACGGCAATTTTGTGCACAATTTCAAGCAATTGCGTTGAAGGTTTGGTAATATTGGACGAGATATAACGCGTCAGAATAGTAATGATGCCACCTAAAACGAGCATAGAAATTAACAAACCGAAGAACAACAGCCTCTTAGCATAAACATTTATCGAATCGATAGTATCAGCAAATTCGCGCTCCAAAACAAATATTTGGTCAACGGCATTTTCCAGCGACCATAAATTATTAGCATCTGGCGAAGCGAGATATTGGGCAAATATTTGTTTTACCTTTTTCCCATTTTCAAAGCCGGCTCCAGCAACCTTCATCGCCTCTTTCAATTGATTGCTGCCGAGGAAAAGCAATAATTTAATTCTGGCTGCTAATAACGTCGTATTATC
>CAZNDR010000048.1:0-14252 GCA_964571835.1 uncultured Cytophagia bacterium
TCTTGCCAGAATGCTTTCCGTGACTGGTTGCCAGGTATAAGGCGAGCCAGAATTGTAATAGCCAGTCAACGTCGCACCATATTTGACTGTGTTGTAGCCAACGGTAATATTCAATGTGTGACGCTGATCCCAGCTCATAGGAATCAGCCGATTGATTGGGTCTCGACTTTCGCCAGCCCTAGTAAAAGTCTGAGTAGGATTATCGGCGTTGCCTCGGGTGTATTGCAGCGTGTAATTGAGAAAAGCAGATAAATTCCCGTAAACGAAATCGTATTTTAGTTCGATACCTTTCACATTGCCATAGTCTTTGTTGCTGTAAAGACCGTACTCTATCTGATTAAAAGTGGTGATAACTTTTGCAGTGAGTAAATCGTAAATGTCTCGATAAAAGACGATCACATCCACTCCCATGCCTTTCATTATTTCTTGCCACAATCCAATCTCATATTGTACTGTTTTTTGAGCTTTAATTTGTGGATCGCCCATAGTGGTTGAGTAATCAGTGGGAGCAACTTGATAAGAATGATTTTGATAAATAGCGTACATGGGTGGTAACTGAAAGAAATGTCCGTAACTAAAATGAAGCAGGGCAGTTTTTCCTAATTGATAAGCGAGTCCGAAGCGTGGACTGATCTGGTATTTGGGATCAGCCCAAGTTTTTTGAGACATCTGCTCAGGATTATCAGGAAAATTGAGTTGATTAGCCGGATTGCGGCGCTGAGATGGATAATAGGTTTTAGGGTGAAAATAGTCGTAGCGGATGCCAAAATTAATGACCATCTCATCAAATTCCATTTTGTCTTGAAGATAGCCAGAATATTCAATCGGTTTGACATGATAAAGATCTGAATAAACCGATGAATCCGGATAAATGATTGGTTCATAGTTGGGAAAAACTATTTTCATTTTTTCATAATCGTAATAAAACTCGCCTTCAGCTTCAGTGCCTGCATACAGATTACGGATCTCAGACCATTTTCGAGTCAAATTATGCTGAGTATATTCGAATCCTGTTTTGATAGCATGATTTTTATTGATTTGCCAGGTCAAATCGAATTTGGCATTTTGATCAATCATGCGGTGCTTGCTGTTGGTCTTATCTTGTCCTCCGGTGTAAAAGCCGGGTCCTTCAATATTGCCATAGGCATCATGGATGTAACGTGAATCGGTTGGATCCTCATAAACATACCAGCCATTATAATTATCAAGGTAGGATAATTTCAGTTCATAAAAAAAAGTCGATGACAACATGTGATTTAAGCTGAGTGAATACATTTCTGTTTGGCGGTGAGATGATGCCTTGCCGTCAGGATTGTACTTGTAGGAATGATCATAATCATTCCAGTGGTCCTTATTAAAGTTGTAAAGCAATGCCATTTTTATATTCGCCTGAGGCTTGATGGCAATTTTGCCCAGGTAGGATAAATTGAAATCTCTATCCATGGGCACGTAATCACCGTCTCCGTTGTGCTCCGAATACCATAGCGTAGAATCATCAGCTAAGAAATAACTAAAATCATCAACGTTAAAGCGACGAATACCATTCAGGTAATTTTTGTTGTCTTGATATCTCAGATTCGTAAAAAAGGTCAGCAGATCACCCCAAATAGGCCCACTGAGCTGAAATTTGTAATCTTGATTTCTATTCAGCTCACCAGCTTTTAAGCCTATGAAAATATCATCATGTGAAGTCAAATAATTAGCTGAATTAGCCGATATTGAGCCATGGAATTTTTGTCCGCCAATTTTAGTGACAGCATTGACAATGCCGCTCATCGCATTGCCGTATTCGGCATTAAAAGTGCCGGTAATAACCTCCAGGTCTTGAACCGATTCAGGCTCCAAATCGACCGTCCTGCCTTCGCCACCAAATGCTTCAGTCACCTCCACGCCGTCGATCAAATAAGCCACCTCTGTGCTCCTGCCACCGCGAAAATGACCATTCACTACCCCGGCTTGCAAATTGATGACTGCGCCCATACTTTCTACTGGCAAAATATTGATTTGCTCAGACGAGACATTTCGTATCGAAGAAGTCTGATCTTTTTTGATAGCGATTTTTTCAGCCTCGACAATGACCTCTTTTCCCATAATGATAGTCGGTTTCATTTCAACAGCGACATAAGCTGTGCGATTGACCGAAACCGATAATTTCTCCAAGCGGATATTTTCATAACCCATCATCATAATTTTTAAAGTATAGCTGCCTGGAGGAACATTGATAATAAAAAATTCGCCATCAACACCGGTTGCAGCACCGATGGTCGTGCCTTCAATCACCACATTAGCCCCAACTAACGGCTCTTTTGTCTCTGCATCGCTAATCTTGCCTGCTATTTTTCCGGTCGTTTGGGCAAAAGCGCTTATGGTCAAAAGAAGAAAAGTCTTCATCAGCACGAAAATTATCCAGCGTCCACATTTTGTTTGGCTCATAATTATATTCCTTTTGGATATAATTGAAAAAAATATCTCAATAAATTTTCCAACTTACAAATGTTTTAGAAACCCTTTCAAAGCCTGTTGACTCTTGAAAGGGTTTCTTCAACAAAAGTTGGAGCGCTTATTTCTGGCGCTCAAACAATTTGATCAGTTACTTCATCAAAATTGCTTTTTTGGTGCTTGTAAAATCACCGGCTTTAATTTGGTAGAAGTAAATCCCTGAGGTCAGCTCATCGGCATTAAATTTTACAGCATAATCGCCGGCTTGCTGAAATTCGTTCACCAGGATTTTCATCCGCTGGCCTAAGGTGTTGTACAATTCCAGATTAACCAATCCTGCTTTTGCCAGAGTATAACGAATCGAGGTCGAGGCATTAAAAGGATTAGGATAATTCTGGTCGATGTGATAAGATTCAATGATAGCGAGTTTTTTGTTTTCTTTAACGACAGTGGTCACCTTGTTGGTATCGCCTATCCAGGTGAAGCCCCAATTTTGTGGACCTTCCCAGGAATTATCTTGTGCTGTTTCTGAATATGAAAGGATACCTTGTCTGGCATTTGGTGTATCCGAATCATGAAAATTAATATCCATGGTAATTTTCATGCCGTTTTTTGGCTGGAAGCGAGTATCATTGGCAGCGCTGCCTACCAAAAGCGAATCAAAGGGGATTTTCATCTCAACTGCCCAATCCGAGGCACCAAAGTTGATAAACTCATAGTTCGGATCATCGTTTGTGTACATTGTCAGATAATCTGGATCATGATTTAATGCCGTCGAGAGAATAATAAATTTATAATCGGGTTCAGCACCTCGTTTGAAGCCATTGTGAACCTTGGTTGTGTTGTAGAGGCCAATGTAGAATTCGATGACGTCGTCTTCATAAAAATTTCCTTCAGGATTGTAACTGTAAACATCATCGATAATATCGCAAGCAAAATAAAGATTATCTTGATCCATTGCCACATAACAAGTAGCACTTAAATCGTTGTCATCAGTAAAGGTGCCCAAGCTCCAATGGCTTTCGGAAGGCTTGAAGATAAAGGGCATGATATCAGTTGCTTCCCATTCGCTTATATCGCCGTCAGCCGCAAAATTAGCGGGAGGATTCAAAGCGATCGAAGGTATGCCCTTTGCCGTATTAGAAACCGCGCTTGAGGTTGCCATTGGACCGACATTGCCTGCGGCATCTTTGCAGGTAACAGCATAATAATATTGAACTGTCTGATTCTTTAAAGGATAATAGATAAAATGCGCTTTGTTCTGCTCTCCTTCGATTACGCCTAATCCAACAGTTTCCACTTCTGGTGAGGTTAAATCAGTAATGGGCTTTTCGCTCGCATAAACGTTATAAACCTCTCCTGATTCGCCAGGCACATCGGTCCAAATCACCAAGTTATAATATTGTCCCGGCACGCCCGATACATCAGTAGGCGCTGCTGGCGCAACCACGTCGATGACGGGGTTGCCAGTCCACCAATCCGTGATATAAATGACTTTGCCCGCTACTCCCGATGCTTCAGCCATCATACCCAGAACGACCACATTGGCTGGATTAAAGTTGGAGGTGCCATCCTGATAAACTAAGTCGCTTAATTTAAAAGCATAATCGTGCCACAAATTATCAGTTAACGGGGTAAAAACAGCACCTACTTTTGCTGCACCATCTTCCAGTTGTACTCTTAAAGCGCCTACACCTTCTTCAGCTTTTAGTTTAAATTTGAGCGTATCGGTAGCCCATTCAAAGTCCATATTGTAAGGCGGATTGATGGAAAAGCCCATGCCGGTCCAGCCATTGCCCCATTCATTTCCCTGAACCCATTTTAAGGCATTAGTGCCCGCAATTGGTCCTTCGCCCTGAGCCACTTCAATGGACGATTGCCCCCAAGCCCAGGAGCTTAAAGCCGCTGGCAGATCCCGGCCATTAAAGAAAACAAAATTGCGGTGCTTACGACCAATCAAGGTCAGATGGTCAAAGATAATAGTGCCTGCACTGACATCGCCTTCTCCACCGCCGCTAATGGAAAATTCGAAGGAAAAACCTTTAATCTGATCTGTGTCCAACGTAGCGTTACCGGGAATGCCCGCCCAGCCGGTCAGATTGAAAGCTAGACCAGCCCATGATCTATCAGGATCATTAATGAAGGGCAATTGAAATTTATTCCAACCGGGAGCTGCATCTAAAATGTTAATAAAAGAATAATAATATTCGCACCCAGCCACGGTATATGTTTTAGCACCATCAGCCGCATCGCTCACATCATGCAAGCAAAAGCGAAAAGTAATCCGGCCGGGCAATGTTTGCGGTGTGACGACATAATACCAAAACGCCACCGAATCGTAGCCAGACCAATCATAAACGGCATTCGAATCTGGATGCCAATGTTCTAATTTGGTATAACCGCCCCAGCCTTCGATGTTGTGGACACTGTAATCAACTTCCATAGCGCCAGCACCCTCTTGCACTGGATCTGTCACATAATCCAATGACATCCAACCTTTGGCTGAATCAGCATTGGTACTGGTCTGGTAATGTTGACCGCCATGATTGCCAAAATATGCCCAATAGTTGGTGTCAGGAGAGGCAGCGTCAAAATTGTTGATCATCTGTCCCAAGGCTACTGTAGTGGTTAAAGCTAAAAATCCGCATAATAGAAACAACTTTTTCATGGTTCACTCCTTTGTTGATGGTTTAAATAAAATTGGACAGCTAATACTACCTCGTCAGCTTTAGCACCAAAATCTCCCCTCTGCAATATACAGGCTTCAGATGTGACTTTTTCAAATTCTAACTTTTCCCAAAAGCAAAGGGAATGTTCTGGAATCTAGAAAAACCTTTTAATTAGTTCTCTGACTAAGTAGTAATGAATTAAAATATTTTTATTTCAAAGCCTCGTTTCACCTCCCTTCAAAATTGTTCTAATCGAATCGTGAATATAAAAAGATAATGACTGCTATTAATAAAACAGAGAAGCCAATATTAATCTTAGTCCAGGTCGGATTTCGGCTTTCGATTTTTTTAGCATATTCAGATTGATTCTCATGGGCAGTAGCAAAAGTCAAACCGCTGACTTTTTCCTTAAGCGGTGGCTTCGTGATTAAGCTGACAAAAATTAAAACGCTGGCTGAAACAACGAATAGGAAAATGGCGAAATGCAAAAAATTCACTTCTGCTACCAATTGGAGGAAGACGCCTTCAATTTTTCCAGCTTTAAAAAGCAATTCAATAATTAGCCGCACGGCACCAATAATAGCACCGATAATCAATGACCAGATCGCGCCAGTGCCATTAACTCTTTTCCATAAAATTCCCAGAATAAAAACGGCGGCAATTGGCGGACTGATGTATGCCTGAACGCTCTGAAGATAGATATAGATTTGTGAGCTGATGTATTTGATAAATGGCACCCACAGAATAGCTAAAATTACTATTGCTGTGGTTGCTAATCTGCCGACCAGTAATAATTCTTGCTCTGAACTAAAAGGGCGAAAATGACGGTAAAAATCCATGGTGAACAATGTCGAACTGCTATTAAAACAACTGGCTAATGACGAGATCAAGGCGGCTAATAAGCTAGCGATAACGATACCTTTAATGCCTGGCGGCAGAAGCTCACTCGCAACCAATAAAGGATAGGCGTTGTCTCCAATTGAGGGATCATTAAAATAGGCATAGGCAATAACGCCAGGCAAAACTAAAATGAAAACAGGCAGAATTTTCAGAAAGCCCGCCAAAAGGGTGCCGCTCCGGGCATGATTGATATCTTTGCCTCCCAGCACACGCTGCACGATATACTGATCTGTACACCAATACCAGACACCCAAAATCGGCGCCCCAAAAATAATGCCTGTCCAAGGGAAATCAGGGTCTGACAATGGTTTAAACATGCTGAAAAAATCAATGGGCACTTTAGCCTGTAAACCAGAAAAACCGCCGACCGCCTGCAGACCCAAAAGTGACAAAATCGCAGCGCCGATAATGAGAACCGACGTTTGCAGCACATCAACATGAACGATTGCCTTCAGGCCGCCAGCGACCGTATAAATTCCCGCTATAATGACCATGGCAATGGCGGAGGTTGCCATGTCCCAACCTAAAATTTGATGGAATAACAATCCGCCGGCAAATAGGGTGACTGAAATTTTTGTAAGCACATAAGCAATGATAGAAATAGTGGTGAGATACATGCGGCTGGATTTGTTGTACCGCGTTTCCAGAAATTCCGGCATGGTGAAGACACCTGATTTTAAATAAAATGGCACAAACACCCAACCGAGCATGAGCAAAATAAAACAAGCGAGCCATTCAAAATGTCCGACTGCCAAACCGCGGCTAGCGCCGGACCCAGCCAAACCAATAAAATGCTCGCTGGAAATGTTCGATGCAAACAGCGAAGCACCGATAGCTATCCAGCCAACGCGGCGACCGGCAAGAAAATAATCAGTACTATTTTTTTCTTTTCTGGAAAAGTAAAAGCCGACAGCAAACAATAAGGCAAAATAAATCAGAATAAAAGCGAAATCTAATGGCGCTAAGTTCTGAAGCATTTCCTACCCTCGCTTGAATGGTTGAGATGGCGCAATAATAGTGCCACCCAATTCTGTTTGAATCACTTGCTAAATTTATTGCACTTAGAGACGCTTCAAATCACTTAATAACGAGCTGCCTTATTGTTTTGATAATTATCTATTATTAAAAAGATAATTTTCCTGCAGCCAGTTTTTAAAAGCGCAACCATTAGAAAGGAATTGGAGCTAAAGCACAACCATTTTTCGCGTTCGTTTCACCTCCAGTTTCTGATTAGCTTTGGAAACAGTATAAAAATAAACGCCGCTATCAACAAAATTGCCAGACAAATTTTTCCCATCCCAGATAAATTCACTCGTGCCAATTGAATCCACAGCCAACAGATCGTAATAGACTTTCTGACCCAAGACATTATGAATCGACAGATCCATTGTTCCGATCTCCTGGCTAATGAAATCGATTGTGGTTGAGACATTCGCGCCTGCATGCAGAAGAAAAGGATTGGGATAATTTTGTTTTAAAACCAATTTCTCCGGAGTAGTGCCATCCTG
Organism: uncultured Cytophagia bacterium; assembly: GCA_964571835.1. GTDB lineage: Bacteria > Zhuqueibacterota > Zhuqueibacteria > Thermofontimicrobiales > Thermofontimicrobiaceae > CAZNDR01. Next base: position 7,517 of record CAZNDR010000048.1, read on the forward strand.
ATTACCTTCTTCTAAAGATGTTTTTAATAGAAATTTGATGTATTCGATATTAAAGCCTCCGACAGGAAATAATACTTTTAAAAGAAATGTTCCTGAAGGAATTTCAATATCGGAAATAGTGATTGTCTCCCACACTTGCCAGCCTTGTGTATTTGGGATTGAAACAGAGGAAGTCAATTCATCTTCATCTAAAAACAACTGAATTTTCCCGCTGCTATATGGAGAAGAAATCCGCAAATTGATATCATAAATACCTGTCTCCACAACGTGAACAGTGTATTTGATCCATTCTTCATTTTCAATCCAACCGATACTATATTTTGCACCTTCAGCCTCTGAACATAGCTCAATATCGACGCCATCATTTCGATAGTCGCCTCCTTTATTCCAGGTCTGGCCGCTTCCCAATCCTTGAGTATTTTGAAAATCCTTATCAAAATAAGCAATACTTTGTCGTCCAAAATCATAATCGACACAATTAATCGTTCCCGGAATTTTATGCTCGGAGAATGAAGCTGGCTTCACACCAAAATCAGCCGTCAGCAGCGCTTTTAAAACATCAGGACGAAATTCACAAAATTGAGTCTGCAGCTTGTCCGCCATCTCTAAAAGTGCGGCTTTGGCAAAGTCCATTGTCGGTTTTGATCCCTGTCCATTCCAGTAATTCAGAATAACCTGATAATTCGGTGTGATCGGCGCAGAATATGGGCTGGTGGTTGTTTTTATTTTTTTATGAGTCCACCAGCACCAGCCGATTTTATTGCTTTCGAATAGTTGAATGGCATCATAGAACCAGGTGTTGGAATTTTCACCTGATTCTCCTAACCACAACGGTACATAAAATGAATTTCGAATGCTCAAATAAGGCTGGATGGAAGCGAGGTTATTTTCATTCCAATATTTATGAAAGCTATAAACCAATTTGCTATCAAACGGTGGCGTCAACTGGGCAAAATCAGTGGCATACCAATTTCCTTCAATAAAAATAATATGGTTGTTATCGACTTCTCGGATCGCCTGGGATATTTTTGAATAGAGAGACCTCAAATGCGAATTATTATATGCTTGAGGTAAGACCGGTTCATTCAATAAATCATAGCCACCGATCCATTCTTCATGGGCGTAACGCTCGGCAATTTTTTTCCATAGCTCAATGGTACGAGTCTGATTTGCCTCGTCAGTCCACAGGCGCGCCTCGATGCCATCGCTATCGCTGATGTTGTCTTTATTCTGTCCCCCCGGTGCACAATGCATATCCAAAATGAGGTACAAGTTATTTTGAGCGCACCAGGCTAACAACTGATCAATAATTTGAAAACCACTTTCTAAATAAACGCCCGCCTGATTTTCAGGCGTTAGCAGCCGATAGTGAAAGGGTAAACGGATAGAATTAAAACCCCACGAAGCAATTTTTTGGATTTCTTGTGGAGTGACGTAATTCTCCTTATACTTCTGATAAAACTCGTCGGCACTGCTCTGTCCAATCAACGCTATTATCAACTGCTGAATGGATGATGGCGATCCGAAACCCGGGATATGAAGCTGATAACCTTCAGGCACTAACCAGCCGCCCAAACCAATGCCTCGGAGAATAATCGGATTGCCGTTCTTATCAATTATTTCTTTACCCTTTACAGACAAAAATGACTGGGCATAGTTTGATGAAAATTGTGACAGGCAATAGCAGGTAACCACCGCCAATAATAGATATTTTTTCGATATGGTCATTTTCGCACCTTTTGTTTTTGAAGCTATTTTTATCTTTGAGATAACAGGATTATGTTAAAACTTAAATTTGCAGACAGGACTTGAACAAATTATAAAAGAACAAAAATCAAAAAAATCTAAATCAGTACCAATTTCAAAATTTGTTAATTCAAATATTACACACCGTCATTGAGATTGATAAGTTAACCTAACTTCAATCCAAGTTCTTTGCACATACGATGAAAATTTGGCGGTGCCAGACCTAACTTCCGAGCAGCTTCGGCATCGGAGGAAGTGCTTTCGCGGACGAATTGGAAATAGTGGCGCTTAATTTTTTCTTCCATATCTCGCCAGGTCAAAATTTCCTCCTTCGTCAAATTAAAGAGGTACGAATCATCAGCTCCTTGATAGTAATCCTGAGAAATTCCTAGGGCTAATTTTACATCTTTGTCAAGAATATCCTTTCCACTACTTAATAATAACCGTTGCACTACATTTTGCAGTTCTCGAACATTGCCGGGCCAATCGTACTGCCTTAAAATTTCCATAGCTGACTTGGAAATAGCAGGCGAAATTCGATTCATATCTCTGCTAAAAACTTCCATAAAATATTCAGTTAGCTCGGCGATATCCTCGCGCCGTTGAGACAAGGTGGGAATGTTGATGGGAATGACATTCAAACGGTAATACAGATCTTCTCGGAACTGCTTTTTCTGAATTTCTGCTTTCAAATTCTTATTGCACGCTGCAATGATGCGGACATTAACACTTACTTTTTTCGTTCGACCAATTTTATCAATTTCACCATCTTGAATAACGCGCAATAAGGTAGATTGGGCTGATAGCGGCAGTTCAGTAATTTCATCTAAAAAAATGGTGCCATTATTGGCAATTTCAAATAAACCCGGTTTCTCGGCAGTAGCCCCGGTAAAAGAGCCTTTCTCAAAACCAAATAATTCACTCTCAACCAAATTTTCGGGCAGACTGCCGCAATTAATAGGCACAAAATTTTCATACCTTCGTTTACTCTGATAATGAATATTCATGGCCACCAATTCTTTGCCCGTCCCGGAAGCACCGGTAATCAATAGATGAGTATCAAGGGCAGCATATTGTTTTATCTGATCGCGCAATAGCACGACGGCTGGAGAGGTGCCAATCAAACGTTTTTTTGCCAGCACATCCTGAATATTTTTCTCGAACTTTAGTTTGGAATTAATCTTTGATTGCTCTAACTTTTTTCTTTCATAAGCATTAAAGATGTTCAAAATAAAATCAGTCGGTTGGTAAATAAAATCCTCGATATCACCCGGATATTTTGTGCAGTACCATGAAGCGCCTGCCTCAAGTAGTTTGTTGGCAAAATCATAATCAGTCATATTTATGGTCATCTTGGTGACCACAATTATCTGCAATGTTCGATCAATCGACTTGATTTTTCGAATCAGCTTCTCCCCCATTAAACCACCGGCAATTTGATAGTCCATTATAATGACGTCATAATGCTTAAAATTAGCTTCCAAAATTTCCACAGCCGATTTCCCATTAGACACAATTTCCTTTATGCTTATATTTTTTTTGAAAGGAGCAATCGTCTTTTGAATCCGCTGAACATCAAATTCTTCATCTTCAATTAATAAGACCGAAATGCTAATATTATCTATAATTGTCACTTGGGCTGACCTTGTATTAATTTTAAAAATAGCCGTTGATTAGGTACGAGTTGGCGCACCATTTTTCGCTTAACTTCGATCAAGCGAATAGCAGAAGAGATTTAATTTATTTTTTAAACTTGAGGAATAGTGATAACAAATTCGCATCCGCCGCTTACCAAATTTTGGACATCCAATTTCCAGCCGCATCTTTGCGTGGCGATCTCATGCGCAATATAGCAACCATAGCCGGACGAATTTTGATTTTCTTGTTTAGTGGTGACATTTTCTAAAAATATCCGCTTGATGCCATTTTTTTTCTCTACCAATAATTGTTCGCTTATGCCGACGCCGTTGTCGGCGATCCTTATCTCCGACTCTTTACTATCCTGATAATATTTGGTGCTGATACAAATTGTAATTTTATTTTCTCCACCATGGTCAATACTGTTTTGGATCAACGGCTCTAAAATTTCCCACACGACAAATTCGTTCACATGAACCACAGGTATATTTTTATCCAGATCAAGCTTAAATTCATAATTATTGGAAATTGTCGACACGCGGAGAAAAATGTTATTCACGATGAATTGAATTAGTTCATTCAGATTAGTATGAAAAATCGGATTTCTGATTGTCTGCAATGGCGGATCAAACCATTTCATATCATAAATAACTCGAGATATGAAATTAGCATATTTGGCAATTCGATATTTGATTTTCTCAGCATTGCTTTCCATCAAGGCAGCCAAATCTTCTTTAATAAATCCCATCACTTTTTCTGCTTTATGATGAGTATGATAAATTCTCTTGGCAAATAAAGCTTCTTTTTCCAAGTTAATAAGCTTTTTTAATTTTTGTTCTCTCTCTTCATAAAGCAGTTTTTGTGTCTCGTCGCGCTCCTGAACTGTATAAGAAGAAATAAAAAACATCGCCATAAGTCCAAACAAAATCAAAGCAATAAAAATAAGGCTTGTTTCATTGTAGCTAGCAATAATCTCTTTGGTTAAAATGCCAAAATCCGGCACATTTTTCATATAAAGAATGCCGACGAACTCTCCTTTGGGGACAAAGGGCACAAAAACATGAAAAGTATTTTTATTCTCAATGATGCTGTATATTTGTTCATTAGTCTGAATTTGGTCTTTGATCTCGGAATATCGCGTCAGTGCTTCGCGGTGAGATGTTTTAATTACTGGCTCCCTTTTTATGTTCTCAAAGAAATAAGCAAACAATGCTTGACCATTGTCAACAGTTATCAAAGAATCTCCAGAAGTTAAAATCAAGCAAACATCTTCCACATAATGCTGCAATAATTGCTGACTCAAAATAATATTAAAGGCTTGCACTGTTTTTCGTGAATCGATCGTTTCTGTTTTGGCGTTTTCCATGGTTGTTTCCATGAGCATTTCCAAGGAAGTAGCAGTCAAATTAGCAATTCGCTCAGCAAAGTCTTGCTGATACCAAGCTTGAATTTCGCCAAAAAATTTTTGCATGGACATCTTATGCTCAAAAGACACCAGCACTTGAAAAAAAATCAAGATAACCAGCAGAATAAGCAGATGCTTTAATTCAAAGTGATAATTTTTTATTTTGTCGACAATTTGTTTTGGTGAATTTTTCATAGCACGAATGGTCGCATCTAAATTGAGAACATTACTTATTAATATTTTCAGTGGCTCGTTTTAGCGCTTCGGTTGCCGTTAGCCGTTGCTCAATCGCGGCATTCAAATAATAGGAAAGCTCATCGGAAATTTTGGTATAATCTATCAAATAGGGCCGATGCACGCCAAAATTAAATAGCCTGCTGCAAAACTGCAAATCGGGCTTTTGCATTAAATAAGTCGAATCATGATAAATTTTTTCCAGCGTTGGCAAATAGCCGCCTAACTCAAAAAACGCTTTTTGATTTTCTTCTCTGTGAACAAAGCGAATAAATTTGAGAGCTTCCTCAATTTTTGTAGAAAATTTTGAGATCATCAGATCCCAGCCGCCAAAAATCATGGCTGGCTCTCCATTTTTAAAATGAGGCAAAGCCGCTAGAGCAAGTGAGTGAAAATTGTCAACTTCAAATTCTTCGGGCTGATAATGCGTTAAAAGTCCAGGCCAACCACGAAAAAAGACCGTATTATTTTTTAAAGCAAATTTGTAACATTGGAATTCATCGAATCTTGATGCTTGAATTGGCGTCATTCTATATTTATGCACCAAATCGACTAATAATTGCAGCGTCTTTTCGGCTTCCGGCGAATCAAATTGAATAAAATGATCTTGAAAAGGATTACTGTGTTGATTAGCTAATCCCTCAACAAAGCTGCACATGAGCCCTTCATAATTATCAGCAGCGAAGAGATAAAAATTATCTGTTTTATCCTCAAACCGCTTGCTCAAATTTATGAAATCTTCCCAGCAAATTGATTGTTTTAATTTCTCTTCGATTTTTTTGCCATCAGATAAGGACTGAATAATGTCTTTGCGATAGTACATAAGACCGATGTCGATATAAAAGGGAGTGGCATATAATTTATCATGGTAATAACAAGATTTGCGGGCAGGTTCAATTAATTTTTCTAATTCATTCTCATCAATATAATCATCGAGTGGAAGGCTCCAACGAGCAAAACGAGGTACCCAGATTAAATCAACAGCAAATACATCGATGCGATTGCTTTTGCTGCGTAAAGTTCGAGCCAACAGTTCTTTTCGTTCATTGGTACTAAAATTGGAAAACGGCAAATGAGTGGGGACGATTTCTATTTTTCCTTCATTTTCCTTATTGAAACGTTTAATTAATTCTCTGTGGGCACGGGAAATATTATCGGCAAAGAAAAGTTTTTTGGGTTGATCGTTTAGCAGCTTATAATCTCCCGAGGGGGTTGCCATATAAATAAATAGCGCAATGGCAATTAGAACTATAGATGTGATCAGAATATTGGAACCTTTGTATAGATTAAACATGGGTTGCCTCCAAGCCATGTTGCTCTTTATTAAATTATGACCATAAAAAATTTTTCGCTCCAATCCAGAGTTGTGGACTTTTTCTTTTGCTTACACTGGCAATTCTCGAACCAGGCAAATAAAAGTCAAATTTGTTGTCATATCAGGAGTCGCATATCTTGATTTTAAAAATCTTGAATTAGCAGACATGTGCCATAACCAAAAAGCATTTTATCAGCCATTTTTTTATCCGAAGCTGAATCTAAATTATCAATTTTTTCAAGCCTAAGTTAAAAAATTTTAATGAAAAAATCAATTGATTTTTCATTGCGACCTGGATTAAATCATCCCTTTTCTGAAAAAACAATGGACGCTTTAATGGCGTCCACTGTAATGGTCAAAATTCAAATTATTAATTGAGGTGATCAGACCTTTTCGGG